>NZ_JBFALC010000043.1:0-85156 GCF_040656035.1 Streptomyces sp. NPDC050211 | reverse complement strand
GACCGAACCCCTCAAGGTTCGGTCCCCGGCCGCCGCCGTTTCTCCGTTACGTATCCTGTGCCCGAACTGCTTTGCGGCGAAGGGGATCCGGGCGTGCCACTGCACAAGGATGACCCGAAATCGGTCGGCGGGTACAAGCTCGTGGACCGGCTCGGGGCCGGCGGCATGGGGATCGTCTACTGGGGCAGATCGCGCTCGGGCCGTGACGTCGCCGTGAAGGTGGTGCACGCCCAGTACGCCGAGGACAGCGTCTTCCGCGCCCGGTTCCGTCAGGAGATCGAGGCCGTCCGCAAGGTGAGCGGAGCCTTCACCGCACCGGTCGTGGACGCCGACCCGGAGGCGGTACGGCCCTGGATGGCGACCCAGTACGTGCCCGGCAGCTCGCTCGCCCAGCGGATCCGCGACCAAGGGGGGCTCCGCGGCACCGAACTGCGGCGGCTGGCCCTGGGGCTGGTGGAGGCGCTGCGGGACATCCACCGGGCGGGGGTCGTGCACCGCGACCTCAAGCCGGCCAATGTCCTGATCGCCGAGGACGGCCCGCGCGTCATCGACTTCGGAATATCCCGCGCGGCCGAGAACCACAACACCCTGACCGAGACCGGCCAGATGATCGGCACCCCGCCCTTCATGTCCCCGGAACAGTTCACCGACGCCCGCACGGTCGGCCCCGCCTCGGACGTCTTCTCGCTCGGGGCGCTGCTGGTGTTCTCGGTCACCGGGCGGGGGCCCTTCGACGCCGACAGCCCCTATCTGACCGCCTTCCGGGTCGTCCACGAGGCGCCCAGGCTGGACGGCGTGGCACAGCCGCTGCGTGCGGTCCTGGAGCGCTGCCTGGCGAAGGAGGCCGCGGACCGTCCCGAACTGGACGAGCTGGCCCAGGAGTTCGCGGACGCCCTGCCCGAAGCGAACCCCGCCGACCCGGCCACCGTGACGCTCCGCCGGGATGTGCTGGGGACCGGCGAGGAGACCGCCTCCGGGGCGGTCCCGGCGGCGGTGACGAAGCTCCCGCGGATCCGCCGCCGGGGCCGCCGGGCCCGCCCGCTGCTGGCGGCGGCCGGCACGGTGGGCGCGGTGGCCCTGGGCCTGCTCGGATACCTCATGTTCAGCCCGGGATTCGAGGACAGCCCTCAGGACGCGGCGAGCGCACCGATCGCGGCGTCCCGCTGGGGGGCGCTGCCCACCGGCTGGCAGCCCTGGCAGACGACGGCGTACGAGACGGCACAGCGGGGCGAGGCCAAGCCGCTGGGGAAGGAGAGCGGCTCCCCGACCGACGTCACCTGCCGGAGGTACGAGGACGCGGTCTACTGCGCGGGCAACAACATCCTTCCGGTACGTCTGGACGGCCGTACCGGCACCACCGTCTGGCGCTCCTCCCTCGCGTCCGCCGACTCCGGCGACACGGCGGTGAACAACTTCACGCTCCTCGGCGTGCGGGACGGCGCGGTGCTCCTGCGGCAGGCCGTCTACAAGGGCGCCTCCCAGGACAGGACCAGCGTCGTCGCCCTCGACACGGAGAGCGGCGAGCAGCTGTGGTCTCGCGACGTGAACGACGCCGGCATCGACCAGATGCTCTCCGGCGACCTCGTCCTGACCGTCGACAGCAGCGGCCGGCTGGTGACGGCCCGCTCCCCGCGCACCGGCACCGACCTCTGGACCACGCAGGTGCCCGCCGACAACTACTGCCAGTTCCTGACGGTCGGTTCCGGCCTGTACCGGCACTGCTTCCCGGACGACGAGACCCAGGCCGCCGAGTTCCTGGAGCTGAAGCCGGCCGACGGGTCGGTGGTCCGACGCCTGAAGATCCCGTACACGACCGTCCTGCTCGGCACCGTCGACGGCAGGCTTGCCTTCGCGGTCGGCCCCACAGGACCGGCGCGCCCCGAGGAGCTGACGTTCAGCACGGTCCTGCTGGTCGACCCGGACACCGGCGCCCTCACCACCACGAAACTGCCGAAGACCTACGAGGGCGCGGTGACGCTGGCCGCCGACTCCCTGTGGATCACCGCGGCCAACGGCCAGGTGACCGCAGTGTCCCCGCTGACCGGCAAGCAGCTGTGGCAGAACCGGACCGACGCCGAGGGCTCGGGCAGACCCACGTACGACGCCCGCACCCGAACCCTGTATGTGGCCAGCCTCAGCGGCCGGGTCGCGGCCCTCGACGCCCGCAGGGGCACGCTGCTGTGGGAGACGGACGCGCACGCCGAGCAGCTCGCGAGCGGCGAAACGACCAAGTCCGCGGTGCAGTCGTACGGCGGCGCGCTGATCGTGAACACCCCGGACGGCACCGTCTTCACCCTCGACCCGGCTCACCCCGAGCGGAACTCGGGGTGAGCGCGGGGTGAGCGCTCCTCGCAACGGTCCTACGGCAGCGCAGCGGTCCTAAGGCAGCGCCAGCATCCGCTCCAGCGCCAGCTTCGCGAACGCCTCGGTCTCCTTGTCGACCTCGATCCGGTTGACCAGGTTGCCCTCGGCCAGCGACTCCAGGGCCCAGACCAGGTGCGGCAGGTCGATGCGGTTCATGGTCGAGCAGAAGCAGACCGTCTTGTCGAGGAAGACGATCTCCTTGCCCTCGGGCGCGAAACGGTTCGCCAGTCGGCGCACGAGATTCAGCTCGGTCCCGATGGCCCACTTGGAGCCGGCCGGCGCCGCCTCCAGCGCCTTGATGATGTACTCGGTCGAACCGACGTAGTCCGCCGCGGAGACGACCTCGTTCTTGCACTCGGGGTGGACGAGGACGTTGACGCCGGGGATGCGCTCACGGACGTCGTTCACCGAGTCCAGCGAGAAGCGGCCGTGCACCGAGCAGTGCCCCCGCCAGAGGATCATCTTGGCGTCGCGCAGCTGCTCCGCCGTCAGCCCGCCGTTCGGCTTGTGCGGGTTGTAGAGCACGCAGTCCTCGAGGGACATGCCCATGTCCCGCACCGCGGTGTTGCGGCCGAGGTGCTGGTCCGGCAGGAAGAGGACCTTCTCGCCCTGCTCGAAGGCCCACTCCAGGGCCCGCTGGGCATTGGACGACGTGCAGATCGTGCCGCCGTGCTTGCCCGTGAACGCCTTGATGTCCGCGGACGAGTTCATGTACGAGACGGGGACGACCTGCTCGGCGATCCCGGCCTCGGTCAGCACGTCCCAGCACTCGGCGACCTGCTCGGCCGTCGCCATGTCGGCCATCGAGCAGCCGGCGGCGAGGTCGGGCAGGACCACCTTCTGGTCGTCGGAGGTCAGGATGTCCGCCGACTCGGCCATGAAGTGCACACCGCAGAAGACGATGTACTCGGCCTCGGGGCGCGCGGCGGCGTCCCGGGCCAGCTTGAACGAGTCACCGGTCACATCCGCGAACTGGATGACCTCGTCGCGCTGGTAGTGGTGGCCGAGCACGAAGACCTTGCTGCCGAGCTTGGCCTTGGCCGCGCGGGCACGCTCGACCAGGTCCGGGTCGGACGGCGAGGGCAGGTCACCGGGACACTCGACGCCGCGTTCGCTCCTCGGGTCGGCCTCACGGCCGAGGAGCAGCAGGGCGAGGGGCGTCGGCTGTACGTCGAGCTCCTGGGTCTGGGCGGTGGTCACGACACGCACCCTTTCTGTTCTGCGGCTCGCCGGCCCGGGGGCGGGTCGGCGGGACATGCGGGACACCGTTCACCGGCGAGAAGAAGCGACTTCTCGTCGATTTGACGCTATCTATCATAACTGCTTCACGTCAGTTTGACGATGGCCATCGCGTCGATGTGACGTGAATCCCGACACCTCGTCGTCGCATGGCGTTGTCGCGTTGTCCGTGCCGCTGTCCACAGGCCGCTGTGCGCTCCCGGGCGCATGTGCGAGCATGAAGAGACAAGCCAAGGGAAAGTCTCGGGCGGGCCCGGAATGAATCCGCGGCCGCGCCGGTTGCAACCGTCGGCAAGCAGTCTCCGTACTACCCGGGAGAGATGTAGATGTCCGTATCGGACGAGACCAGCACCGTCACCGACGGCATCATCCTGTCCGACGCCGCCGCGGCGAAGGTCAAGGCCCTGCTCGACCAGGAAGGCCGTGAGGATCTGGCCCTGCGCGTCGCCGTTCAGCCCGGCGGCTGCTCCGGCCTGCGCTACCAGCTCTTCTTCGACGAGCGTTCCCTCGACGGTGACGTGGTCAAGGACTTCGGCGGCGTCAAGGTCGTCACCGACCGCATGAGCGCTCCGTACCTGGGCGGTGCCTCCATCGACTTCGTGGACACCATCGAGAAGCAGGGCTTCACGATCGACAACCCGAACGCGACGGGCTCCTGCGCCTGCGGTGACTCCTTCAGCTAAGCCAGCTAAGCCTCGAGCTTCAGCCTGGCCTTTTGTGCATAAAGTTTCTGGTGCGCCTCATGGTTTTTTTTATGGGGGCGGCCCCCTCTGTGGGGGCCGCCGCCTTCACGCTTGTGTTGTGCGGCAGATCACCGGGCGCCGGACGTCTCCGGCAGCCGCGCCCCCGCCTTCTCCAGCGGGACCGCCTTGCCGTCCGCCCCTACGACCTTCCGGTCGCCCAGCGGCTCGTCCAGCTGGACGGTCTGGTGGTACTCCTTCGCGATCATGATGCAGACCTTGCCCGGCCAGGGCTTCTCGGTCACCGTGACCGTCACCTTGTCGCCGTCCTCGGCCGCCGTCGCCTCGTAGTCGGCGCAGACCCCGCCGGTGAAGGCCACGGTCAGCTCGCTGCCCTCGGCCGTGTAGCCCTCCACCGCCACCTCACGGGGGGCCGGCGCGGAGGTCGGCTCGTCACCGGGCGAGGTCGGCAGCGTGCTGGGCTGCCCGCTCGGCGCGGACGTCGCCGGCGAGGCCAGGTACTTCGGGTCGACCGCCGGATGCGTCACCGTGAAGGCGTCCTCGGCCCCCGGCGCCCGCACCTCGTACAACCAGGACGGCACCAGCGCCGGCTGCCCGCCCACGGTGTGCGAGGCCAGCCCGAACACCGCCCTCTCGACGGTGATCGTCGACTGCTGTGGGGCGCCGGTCTCCGCACCGCACGGCGCCTCCTGCCGGTCCTTCAGCGGTACGGGACTGGCGCATCCGCCGATGCCCATCCGGTGGTCGGCCGCCGGCGCCTTGTTCATCAGACCCAGCGTCTTCTCGGCGCTCAGCACGGGATACGTGTCCCCCTTCACCGGCGCCTCCAACTGACCGCTGCCGCCCACGACTTCACCCTCGGCGCCGACCGTCAGTCCGGTCGTCCAGCCGTACGTCGGCATTCCGCCGACCACCGGATTCGCGTTCACCACGCGGTGGGCGCCGATGACCTGGCTGGTGTCGATCTTGGCGTCGTCCTGTCCGACGGCCTTGAGGATCGGCGCGGCTGCCTGCTCGGCGGCCTCGGGGCTCACCGGATCGTCCGCCGGATTGGCGGGGTCCTTGGAACAGACGGTGGTGCTCTCGCAGTCGTCCGTCCCGGGCGCGTACCGGTGGAACGTCCACGTACCCGGCGCCGCCTTGTTCACCTGCAGACTCGGCCCCGCCGCGTCCTTCGCGCCCACCGTCCAGGCCTGTCCCTGGGCGACCGGTGTCCCGTCCACGCCCAGTGCGGCAGCCAGCTCGGCCACCTGATCCTGGGTGACCTCACCGCTCACCCGGTACACCGGCGCGGAATCAGGACCGTCCGGCATCTCACCCCCGGCCTTGTACGTCACCCCGTTCGGATCGGGCTCACCCGGCGCGATACCGGCGCTGCCCTCGGAGTACCCGTCGAGCGCGAGCGGCGGGGGAGTGCCGTCGCCGCCGGGGGCCCCGGACGACGTACGCCCGTCCGAACCACCGGACGCGGTGGCGGCGAAGTACGCCCCACCACCACCGACGAGCAGCACGGCCGCGGCGACGGAGGCAATGGCGACGGGCGAACGCCGCCGAGGGGGCCGTGCCGCAGAGCCCTCTTCGGGGGCGACCACGTGGAGGTCGGAGGTTTCGGGGGGCGCTTCGGCGCCGGGGGCGGGGGCGTCGGTGTCGAGGGCTTCGGCGCCGGGAGGTGTGGGGGCGAGGGAGTCGGGGTCGGGGGCAGGCGCTTCCTCGTCGTCGGCTGTGGCCTCGGGCCCTTCGACGCCGGGCGCTTCCGCGTCAGGTGCCTCGTCCCCGGAGCCGTCGCTCTCCGCCGAAGTGCCTTCGTCCTCCGGGATGCCCGGCTCCTCGGAGTCGCCGCTTGCCTCCTGGGCGCTCAGCTCCTCGGAGGTGTCGCCCGCCTCCCGGGCGCCCTGCTCCTCCGAGGCACCCTTTCCGGCGGTGTCCATGGCGTCCCGAGTCGTCCCGGCGTCTTCGGCGGCACCGGCGGTGCCCTTCTCCGCCCGTGCCTCCTCCGCGTCCTTGCCGGAGGCGCCCGCGTCGTCGTTGTCGGGTCGCTCGGTGTTCACCGCATCGCTCCTTCGCCTGCACAACTGTCCCTGTTGACCCGGCCCTGCCAATTCAGCGCGGGCGATGGGTCGTATTCCGCATCCCCTCTACGGGGGACAGCGATGGGACGCAGCGGGGGAGCGCGCGGTTCCCCTGACGGCGCTGAATCAGTCGCCGTAGTCCGACATGGCGTCCAGCAGCCGCGCGGACTTCTTCGGCACGCTCACCCCGTGAATGAGGGACGGGGAGACGGGAAGGGCGGCGCTCCGGTCCGGAACCGTCCAGTGGGGAACCATCCGGGCACAATCGCCGCGCAGCGACGCCAGATCCCCTTCCAGATCGACCGGGACCGGAGCATGGACGTCGAGTTTCGTCATAACGGCACCGTACGCACGTCCGAGTCGGCGAAGAAAGATCTACTATCGGGTAGTTTTGGTCGCTTCAACGTCACCACGCCGACCCGGTAGCGTTAACTGTCAATCCGCCTCCGCATCCGTTGGAGATACCTAGCCGTGCGCATCGCAGTCACCGGCTCCATCGCCACCGACCACCTCATGACCTTCCCCGGCCGCTTCGCCGACCAGCTCGTCGCGGACCAACTGCACACGGTCTCGCTCTCCTTCCTGGTCGACAACCTCGACGTACGCCGGGGCGGGGTCGGCGCGAACATCGCCTTCGGCATGGGCCAGCTCGGCACCAAGCCGATCCTGGTCGGGGCCGCCGGCTTCGACTTCGACGACTACCGCTCCTGGCTCGGCCGGCACGGCGTCGACACCGACTCGGTCCGTATCTCCGAGACGCTGCACACCGCCCGCTTCGTGTGCACCACGGACGCCGACCACAACCAGATCGGCTCCTTCTACACCGGCGCGATGAGCGAGGCCCGTCTCATCGAGCTCAAGACCGTCGCGGACCGCGTCGGCGGCCTCGACCTGGTCCTGATCGGCGCCGACGACCCGGAGGCGATGCTCCGCCACACCGAGGAGTGCCGCTCCCGGTCCATCCCGTTCGCCGCCGACTTCTCCCAGCAGATCGCCCGCATGGACGGCGAGGAGATCCGGATCCTGCTGGACGGGGCGACGTACCTCTTCTCGAACGAGTACGAGAAGGGCCTCATCGAGTCCAAGACCGGCTGGACCGACGCGGAGATCCTCGCCAAGGTGGGCACCCGCGTCACCACGCTCGGCTCGCGCGGCGTCCGTATCGAGCGGGTCGGTGAGGACCCGATCGAGGTCGGCTGCCCCGAGGAGGAGCGCAAGGCCGACCCCACGGGCGTCGGCGACGCGTTCCGTGCCGGGTTCCTCTCCGGTCTTGCCTGGGGCGTCTCGCTGGAGCGCGCCGCGCAGGTCGGCTGCATGCTTGCCACGCTGGTCATCGAGACGGTCGGCACGCAGGAGTACCAGTTGCGCCGGGCGCACTTCATGGATCGGTTCACGAAGGCGTACGGGCATGACGCGGCCGAAGAGGTCAGGGCTCACCTGGGCTGACGCTCGACCACTCGTCTGCCGGGCAATCGAGCGTTGTCGTGTGCGGGGGCGTGGGGGCTGGTCGCGCAGTTCCCCGCGCCCCTGGGTGGGTCACGTCAACCGGCGGATCAGATACGCCGTTCCCTTCTCCGCCGGCTCTTCTCTTACGTACTCCTGGCCCCGCATCTCGCACCACGCCGGAATGTCCAGCCGTGCCGCCTCGTCGTCCGAGAGGACGCGGACCGTGCCGCCGACCGGGACGTCCCCGATGACCTTGGCGAGCTCGATGACGGGGATCGGGCACCGCTTGCCGAGCGCGTCCACGACCAGGGTGTCCTCCCGCACGGTCGTCGTCGCGGGTGTCGGCGCCCCTAGCTTCTCCCGGACCGCCGCCACGGCCCCCGGCAGCACCTCCAGGAACCGGTCGACATCCTCCGCCGGAGTCCCGGAGGGCAGCGAAACCCGCACGTTTCCCCCACTCAGCACCCCCATCGCCCTCAGCACATGGCTGGGCGTCAGCGTGCTGCTCGTGCAGGACGACCCGGACGACACGGAAAAACCGGCACGATCCAGCTCGTGCAGCAATGTCTCCCCGTCGACATAGAGACAGGAGAAGGTGACGATCCCGGGCAGCCGCCGTACCGGATCTCCCACCACCTCCACATCGGGCACCGACTCCGCCACCCGAGCCCGGATCCGCTCCGTCAACTCCCGTAGCCGTACCGCCTCCTGCGCCGCCTCCGCCCGCACCGCCCGCAACGAGGCCGCCGCCGCCACGATCCCCGGCAGATTCTCGAAGCCGGCCGCCCGCCCCGACTCCCGCTCGTCCACGGGCCCTTGAGCGGCGAACCGCACCCCCTTGCGCACCACGAGCAGCCCAACCCCCGACGGCCCACCCCACTTGTGCGCACTGGCTGCCAACAGCGACCACTCACCCTCGACCGGCCTCCACCCCAGCGACTGCGCCGCATCCACCAGCAACGGCACCCCGGCCTCCCGGCACAACTCCGCCACAGCGGCAACCGGCTGCTCCGTCCCCACCTCATGGTTGGCCGACTGCAGACAGGCGAGCGCGGTATCGGGCCGAAGAGCGGCGCCGTATGCCTGAGGCGGGACCGCGCCCATCCGATCCACGGCCACCTGCGTCACCGTCCCGCCGTCCGCCTCATGCGCATCGGCCGAATGGAGCACCGAGGAATGTTCGACCGCTGACACGATCAGGTGACGCCCCACCCGCCGCCGCCCCGCCAACGCCCCCGAGATTCCCGAGTGCACAGCCCGCGTACCGGACGACGTGAACACCAGCTCATCAGGCCGGCACCCCACAACCTCAGCAGCAGCCTCCCGAGCAGCATCCAACAACAACCGAGCCCGCCGCCCCTCGCGGTAGAGCCGGGACGGATCGGCCCACCCCTCATCAAGAGAGGCCTGCAAGGCCTGCCGAGCAACAGGATGAAGGGGAGCGGCCGAAGCGGCATCAAAGTAGGACACACAGCAACGCTAAACCGCCGCTCACTGCAACGCCCTAAAGGGGCGCGGGGAACTGCGCGACCAGCCCCAACGCACCCGCACCCGCCAAACCAGCGACCCGCCCGAGTAAGTAGGCACCCCTCCCCGCGAACCGTCGGAGACAGTCGGCTAGGGTTTGGTCCGCATAAACATCCAAACCCCTGCCCGACGCAGGGCGGCGACCGACCAGCGAGAAGGCCGCAGCCAATACGCGCGGGCGAGACTCTCGGGAAGGCGCTACGTGAGTCCCTACGGCTCCGACCGCTCGCCGCGGCGCCCGATGCGGCGGAAGCTGCTGCAGGCACTGACCGCGGGCTTGGTCCTGGCGACTGCAACCGGTTGCACATACGAGGACTTCCCCCGCCTTGGTATGCCCACCCCCACCACTGAAGAGGCTCCGCGGATCCTCTCCCTGTGGCAGGGATCGTGGGCCGCCGCGCTCGCCACCGGCGTGCTGGTCTGGGGCCTGATCCTGTGGAGCACCATCTTCCACCGGCGCAGCCGCACCAAGGTCGAGGTTCCTCCGCAGACTCGGTACAACATGCCGATCGAGGCGCTGTACACGGTGGTCCCGCTCATCATCGTCTCGGTCCTCTTCTACTTCACGGCCCGCGACGAGTCCGAGCTCCTCAGCCTCAAGAAGAAGCCGGACGTCACCGTCAACGTCGTCGGCTTCCAGTGGAGCTGGGGCTTCAACTACGTCGAGAACGTCGACGGTTCCACCGGCGACGCGAAGACCGACAAGAACCTGGCCGCGATCCCGGACCGGTTCAAGGAGGACTTCCCGGCGAACGCCGGCGGTGTCTACGACGTCGGCACGCCCGGCACGCGGAACCCGCAGACCGGCAACCCGGGCCCCACCCTGTGGCTGCCCAAGGGCAAGACGGTCCGCTTCGTCCTCACCTCGCGTGACGTCATCCACTCCTTCTGGGTGGTGCCGTTCCTGATGAAGCAGGACGTCATCCCGGGCCACACCAACTCCTTCCAGGTGACCCCCAACAGGGAGGGCACCTTCCTGGGCAAGTGCGCCGAGCTGTGCGGCGTCGACCACTCCCGGATGCTGTTCAACGTGAAGGTCGTCTCCCCGGAGCGCTACGAGCAGCACCTCAAGGACCTCGCCAAGAAGGGGCAGACCGGTTACGTTCCCGCCGGCATCGCGCAGACGAGCCACGAGAAGAACCGGGAGACGAACAACCTGTGAGCATCCTCAACGAACCCCAGGGTGCCGCCGCAGCGGAGTCCCACTACACGGACGAGCTGCCGGTCAGGCGCAAGCAGCCCGGCAACGTCGTGATCAAGTGGCTCACCACCACTGACCACAAGACGATCGGAACGCTCTACCTCGTCACGTCGTTCGCGTTCTTCTGCATCGGTGGCGTGATGGCGCTCTTCATGCGCGCCGAGCTGGCCCGTCCGGGCCTGCAGATCATGTCGAACGAGCAGTTCAACCAGGCGTTCACGATGCACGGCACGATCATGCTGCTGATGTTCGCGACGCCGCTGTTCGCCGGCTTCACGAACTGGATCATGCCGCTGCAGATCGGTGCCCCCGATGTGGCGTTCCCGCGGCTGAACATGTTCGCCTACTGGCTGTACCTGTTCGGCTCGCTGATCGCGGTGGGCGGCTTCCTCACCCCGCAGGGCGCGGCCGACTTCGGCTGGTTCGCCTACTCCCCGCTGTCGGACGCGGTCCGCTCGCCGGGCATCGGCGCCGACCTGTGGATCATGGGCCTGGCCTTCTCCGGCTTCGGCACCATCCTCGGCGCGGTCAACTTCATCACCACCATCATCTGCATGCGCGCCCCGGGCATGACCATGTTCCGCATGCCGATCTTCGTGTGGAACGTGCTGCTCACCGCGGTGCTGGTGCTGCTGGCCTTCCCGGTCCTCGCGGCCGCGCTGTTCGCCCTGGAGGCGGACCGAAAATTCGGTGCGCATATCTTCGACTCCGCCAATGGCGGGGCCTTGCTATGGCAACACCTCTTCTGGTTCTTCGGCCATCCAGAGGTGTACATCATCGCGTTGCCATTCTTCGGAATCATTTCCGAAGTCATCCCGGTCTTCTCCCGCAAGCCGATGTTCGGCTACATGGGCCTGATCGGCGCGACCATCGCGATCGCGGGTCTGTCCGTGACGGTGTGGGCCCACCACATGTACGTCACCGGCGGCGTATTGCTTCCGTTCTTCTCCTTCATGACGTTCCTCATCGCCGTACCGACCGGCGTGAAGTTCTTCAACTGGATCGGAACGATGTGGAAGGGCTCCTTGTCCTTCGAGACACCGATGCTGTGGGCGGTCGGCTTCCTGATCACCTTCACCTTCGGTGGTCTGACCGGCGTCATCCTGGCCTCGCCGCCGATGGACTTCCACGTCTCGGACTCGTACTTCGTGGTGGCGCACTTCCACTACGTCGTCTTCGGCACCGTCGTCTTCGCGATGTTCGCCGGCTTCCACTTCTGGTGGCCGAAGTTCACCGGCAAGATGCTCGACGAGCGCCTCGGCAAGATCACCTTCTGGACGCTGTTCGTCGGCTTCCACGGCACCTTCCTGGTCCAGCACTGGCTGGGCGCGGAGGGCATGCCGCGTCGGTACGCGGACTATCTCGCGGCCGACGGCTTCACGGCCCTGAACACGATCTCGACGATCAGCTCGTTCGTGCTCGGCCTGTCGATCCTGCCGTTCTTCTACAACGTGTGGAAGACCGCCAAGTACGGCAAGCCCGTCGAGGTCGACGACCCGTGGGGCTACGGCCGTTCGCTGGAGTGGGCGACGTCCTGCCCGCCGCCGCGGCACAACTTCCTCACCCTGCCGCGGATCCGCAGCGAATCCCCGGCCTTCGACCTGCATCACCCCGAGATCGCCGCCCTCGACCAGCTCGAGAACGCGCCTCACGGTGAGAAGGCTCTCGCGGGCGGCAAGGAGGCCGGCAAGTGAAGATCCAGGGCAAGATGTTCATGTGGCTGAGCGTCTTCATGCTCGCCATGGCGATCGTCTATGGCGTGTGGTCGAAGGAGCCGGCCGGTACCACGGCCCTCTTCCTGGCCTTCGGCCTGAGCATCATGATCGGCTTCTACCTGGGCTTCACCGCCAAGCGGGTCGACGTGGGCGCCCAGGACAACAAGGAGGCGGACGTCGCGGACGACGCCGGCGAGGTCGGGTTCTTCAGCCCGCACAGCTGGCAGCCGCTCTCCCTCGCGGTCGGCGGCGCGCTCGCCTTCCTGTCGATCGCGATCGGCTGGTGGCTGATGTACTTCTCGGCGCCGCTGATCCTGGTGGGCCTGTGGGGCTGGGTCTTCGAGTACTACCGCGGTGAGAACCGCACCCAGTAACACACACCGAGCGCTCCGGGGCCCGGACACTCCGTCAAGGAGGGTCCGGGCTCCTCCTTTTGCCGCAATCGCGTTCCCCCGTACGGGCCACCCAGCGCGCCACCGTTGACGAGGCTTCCTAGCGTGAAGCCATGAACGACTCACCCCGCACCACCCGCACCGCGGTCGGCTGCACGCTGCTCGTGATGGCCCTCGGCGCGGGCGTCACCGGCTGCGGCAGCGACGGCAACCCGCTGTCCGCCGCACCTTACGACGCGGCGGACCAGATCGCCTTCAACGGCTCCTCCAAGGGCGGGAAGAAGGCCGACCCGGACAAGCCCCTGGAGGTCGTCGCGGAGGGCTCCGAAGGGCGCATCACGGATGTCACGGCCCGGGACGGCAGAGGCAGGTTCGTGGCCGGCGAGCTCGCCGCCGACGGCAGCCGCTGGCACAGCACCTCACCGCTGGCCGCCAACGCCCACTACACCGTCCGGGTGAGCACGGAGGACGAGGACGGGGCGCCCGGCCGCAAGGTCCTCCGCTTCGACACCGGCAAGCCCCTCACCAAGAAGCGCCTGAAGGTGGAGTTCGGGCCGCGGGCGGGCAAGTACGGCGTCGGCCAGCCCATCACGGCCGAACTCGACCAGCCCATCAACCTCAAGGCCCAGCGCGCCATCATCGAACGGGCCCTCAAGGTCGAGTCCACGCCCGCGGCGGAGGGCGCCTGGCACTGGGTGGACGACCGCAAACTCCACTACCGCCCCAAGGAGTACTGGCCCACCCACGCCACCATCCGGGTCCGCAGCACCCTGGAGGGCATAAAGATCAGCGACCGGCTCTGGGGCGGCGAGACGAAGCCGCTGAAACTCACCACCGGCGACAAGGTCATCGCCGTCACGGACGCCTCGTCCCACTCCATGACGGTCTACAAGAACGGCGAGGCGATCAACCAGATCCCCGTCACCACCGGCAAGCCCGGCTTCGAGACCCGCAACGGCGTCAAGGTCGTACTCGGCAAGGAGTACTTCGTACGCATGCGCGGCACCAGCATCGGTATCGCCGAGGGCTCCTCGGAGTCGTACGACCTGCCCGTCTACTGGGCCACCCGCGTCACCTGGAGCGGCGAGTACGTCCACGCCGCCCCCTGGTCCGTCGGCTCCCAGGGCTACGCCAACGTCAGCCACGGCTGCACCGGCATGAGCACCGGCAACGCCGCCTGGTTCTACGAGAACGTCCGCGAGGGCGATCTCGTCGAGGTCGTCAACTCCTACGGCGACACCATGGAACCCTTCGGCAACGGCTTCGGTGACTGGAACCTCCAGTGGAAGCACTGGCGCAAGGGCAGCGCCCTCGTCAAGGGCAACCCGGAGGGCCCGGCCCCGGAGGACGCGGCACGGCTCAGGCCGGCGGCTGTGTGAGGCGCCCCGTCAGGCGCTCAGCGCCTTGTTGTCCCGCAGCAAGGAAGCCAGCGCCGCGGCGAACTCCACCGGATCCACCGGCAAGGTCACCGCCGCCTCCGCCCGGCTCCACGTAGCCAGCCACGCATCCTGCGGCCGCCCCATCAGCACCAGCACGGGCGGGCAGTTGAACACCTCGTCCTTGATCTGACGGCAGAGCCCCATGCCCCCCATCGGCACGGCCTCACCGTCCAGCACACAGACGTCGATGCCGCCCTTGTCCAACTCGGCGATCACCGCCGCAGGCGTGGCGCACTCCAGGAACTCGACCAGGGGGACATCGGGAGCCGGCCGCCGGCCGGAGGCCAACCGCACCTGCTCGCGGGTGTTGGAGTCGTCGCTGTAGACCAGCACCGTGGCGGTCGGCTGCATGGTTCCTCCGTGACATCAGCGTCGTAAGGATCAGGCCCGTTGGGCCGGATGCTACTCCCTTCAACACCACGTCAACACCGGTACGGGCGGTAGAGACACTCCGAACGGCACCCCCGGAGTGAGGGCGGGATAAGCGACCGACATAATGTCGGTCGTGGCGACAGCAACGACAGTAGACAAGGGTCACGCGCACCCGTCGGTCAATCGACCGAACCTCACCAGCGTCGGAACCATCATCTGGCTGAGTTCCGAGCTGATGTTCTTCGCGGCCCTCTTCGCGATGTACTTCACCCTGCGATCGGTGACCGGGCCGGATCACTGGAAGGAGATGGCGTCCAGCCTGAACTTCCCGTTCTCGGCGGCCAACACCACGATCCTGGTGCTCTCCTCCCTCACCTGTCAGCTCGGCGTGTTCGCCGCCGAGCGCGGGGATGTGAAGAAGCTCCGGGGCTGGTTCATCGTCACCTTCGTCATGGGCGCGATCTTCATCGGCGGTCAGGTCTTCGAGTACACGGAGCTGGTCAAGCACGAGGGTCTCTCGCTCTCGTCCGACCCGTACGGCTCGGTGTTCTACCTGACCACCGGTTTCCACGGCCTGCACGTGACGGGTGGCCTCATCGCCTTCCTGTTCGTCCTCGGCCGCACCTACGCGGCCAGAAGGTTCACTCACGAGCAGGCGACCGCCGCCATCGTCGTGTCCTACTACTGGCACTTCGTCGATGTCGTCTGGATCGGCCTCTTCGCCACGATCTACATGATCAAGTAGCCGGGGCCGCGGTCCCGCACCGTTTTCCAGAAGCATCGACGCAGAAGATCCTGACACCGGGGTAATCCGTGAAAAAGCTCTCCGCACGACGACGCCATCCGCTGGCGGCGGTCGTCGTTCTACTCCTCGCGCTGGCATGCACCGGGGGGCTGTACGCCGTGTTCGCACCCGCGGACAAGGCGCAGGCCGATGAAACAGCCCAGTCCCTCGCCATCGACGAGGGCAAGAAGCTCTACGCCGTCGGCTGCGCCAGCTGCCACGGCACCGGCGGTCAGGGCACCACCGACGGTCCGAGCCTGGTGGGCGTGGGCGCCGCGGCCGTCGACTTCCAGGTGGGCACCGGCCGTATGCCGGCCCAGCAGCCGGGCGCACAGGTCCCGAAGAAGAAGGTCGTCTACTCGCAGGCCGAGATCGACCAGCTCGCGGCCTACATCTCCTCGCTGGGTGCCGGCCCGTCCGTCCCCACCGAGCGGCAGTACAACCCCGAGGACGCCGACATCGCCAAGGGCGGTGAGCTGTTCCGCACCAACTGCGCGCAGTGCCACAACTTCACCGGCAAGGGCGGCGCGCTCACGCACGGCAAGTTCGCACCCGACCTCGAGGGCGTCTCCCCGAAGCACATCTACGAGGCCATGCAGACCGGCCCGCAGAACATGCCTTCGTTCCCCGACACCATCCTGTCGGAGCAGAACAAGAAGGACATCATCGCGTACCTCGACGCGGTCAACAGCGACGACACCGAGAGCCCCGGCGGCCTCGAGCTGGGCGGACTGGGTCCGGTCAGCGAGGGTCTGTTCTCGTGGGTCTTCGGACTCGGCGCACTGATCGCGGTCGCCGTCTGGGTCGCCGCTCGGACCGCAAAGGCCAAGAAGTCATGAGTAGCCAAGACATTCCAGAAGAGAACCTGCCCGCTGAGCAGGACACGCACGGCGCAGTAGGCGTCGCGGACGAGAAGCACCCGTTCGCGGACCCCGGCCTGCCGCCCCACGAGCACCGGGTGCAGGACATCGACGAGCGGGCCGCCAAGCGGTCCGAGCGCACGGTGGCCATGCTGTTCACGGTGTCGATGCTGGCGACCGTCGGCTTCATCGCCGCCTATGTGACGATCCCCGCCGACAAGTCGGTCTACATCTTCCCGCTGGGCCACATCAGCGGGCTGAACTTCGCGCTGGGCATGACGCTCGGCATCGCCCTCTTCGCCATCGGCGCCGGCGCGGTCCACTGGGCCCGCACGCTGATGTCGGACGAGGAGATGGTCGACGAGCGCCACCCGATCGAGGCGGAGCCCGAGGTCAAGGCCAAGGTCATGGCCGACTTCAAGCAGGGCGCCAAGGAGTCCGCGCTGGGCCGCCGCAAGCTGATCCGCAACACGATGTTCGGCGCGCTGGCCCTGGTCCCGCTCTCCGGCATCGTCCTGCTGCGCGACCTCGGCCCGCTGCCCGAGACCAAGCTCCGCCACACCAGCTGGCGCCGGGGCCTGCTGCTCGTCAACATGAACACCAACGAGCCGCTGCGTCCCTCCGACGTCGCCGTCGGCTCGCTCACCTTCGCCAAGCCCGAGGGCCTGGAGGAGCACGACCACGACTTCCAGGTCAACATCGCCAAGGACGCCCTGATGATCGTCCGGATCCAGCCGGGCGACATCAAGGACAAGCGCGAGCTGGAGTGGTCCCACGAGGGCATCGTGGCGTACTCGAAGATCTGCACCCACGTCGGTTGCCCGATCTCCCTGTACGAGCAGCAGACGCACCACGTGCTCTGCCCCTGCCACCAGTCCACCTTCGACCTCTCCGACGGTGCCCGAGTGATCTTCGGTCCCGCCGGTCACGCCCTGCCGCAGCTGCGCATCGGCGTGAACGACGAGGGCTACCTCGAGGCGCTCGGCGACTTCGAAGAGCCCGTCGGTCCTGCATTCTGGGAGCGCGGATGAGTACTGCGACCAACAAAGAGTCCCGCGACCGCGGGAAGGCACCGGGCGGCGAGCGCGTAGCCGACTGGGCCGACGGCCGGCTGGGGATCTACTCCCTCGCCAAGACCAACATGCGCAAGATCTTCCCCGACCACTGGTCGTTCATGCTGGGCGAGATCTGCCTGTACAGCTTCATCATCATCATCCTCACGGGCGTGTATCTGACGCTGTTCTTCCACCCGTCGATGAACGAGGTGGAGTACCACGGCAGTTACGTCCCGCTGCAGGGCCAGCTGATGTCGGAGGCGTTCAGCTCCACGCTGCACATCTCCTTCGACGTCCGCGGCGGTCTGCTCATCCGGCAGATCCACCACTGGGCGGCGCTGGTCTTCCTGGCCGGCATGTTCGTGCACATGATGCGCGTGTTCTTCACGGGCGCGTTCCGCAAGCCGCGTGAGATCAACTGGCTGTTCGGCTTCCTGCTGTTCGTCCTGGGCATGTTCACCGGTTTCACCGGCTACTCGCTCCCGGACGACCTGCTCTCCGGCACCGGTGTCCGCTTCATGGAGGGCGCGATCCTGTCCGTGCCGATCGTCGGCACGTATCTGTCGTTCTTCCTCTTCGGCGGGGAGTTCCCGGGCGGCGACTTCGTGGCCCGCTTCTACTCGATCCACATCCTGCTACTGCCGGGCATCATGCTCGGGCTGGTGGTCGGCCATCTGATCCTGGTCTTCTACCACAAGCACACGCAGTTCGCGGGCCCCGGCCGGACCAACAAGAACGTCGTCGGCATGCCGCTGCTGCCGGTCTACATGGCCAAGGCCGGAGGCTTCTTCTTCCTGGTCTTCGGTGTCATCGCGGTCATCTCGGCGATCGCCACGATCAACCCGATCTGGGCCCTGGGCCCCTACCGACCGGACCAGGTGTCCACCGGCGCTCAGCCCGACTGGTACATGGGCTTCTCCGAAGGCCTGATCCGTGTCATGCCGGGCTGGGAGGTCAACTTCTGGGGGCACACGCTCGTCCTGGGCGTGTTCATCCCACTGATGATCTTCCCGCTGGTGCTGGTCGCCATCGCGGTCTACCCGTTCATCGAGTCCTGGGTCACCGGCGACAAGCGCGAGCACCACATCCTGGACCGCCCGCGCAACGCGCCGACCCGTACGGCCTTCGGCGTCGCCTGGATCACCTGGTACATGGTGCTGCTGATCGGTGGTGGAAACGACCTCTGGGCCACCCACTTCCATCTGTCGATCAACGCCATCACCTGGTTCGTCCGCATCGGGTTCTTCGTCGCCCCGGTGATCGCGTTCGTCATCACCAAGCGGATCTGCCTCGGCCTCCAGCGCCGGGACCGGGAGAAGGTGCTGCACGGCCGTGAGTCGGGCATCATCAAGCGCCTGCCGCACGGTGAGTTCATCGAGGTGCACGAGCCGCTCAGCCAGGACGCGCTGTACACCCTCACCGCGCACGAGCAGTACGAGCCGGCCGAGATCGGCCCGACGGTCGACGAGAACGGTGTCGAGCGCAAGGTGAAGGGCTCCGAGAAGCTGCGCGCGAAGCTCAGCAAGGCGTACTACGGCGAGGAAGCCCAGATCCCCAAGCCGTCCGTCGAGGAGTACAAGGAGATCACGAGCGGCCACGGCCATCACTGATCGCTGCGCCAGCCACGTCACGGTCGAAGGGCCCCGTCCGGTGTTCGGACGGGGCCCTTCGCTGTGCCCGCGGCTGGATAGGGTGGGAGCACACTCTTCTACGACCCACAGGAGCGGCTATGAGCGCTGTGACCCCCGCTGGAGGCGACATCGCGGCGGGCCGTTCCTGGCCCGAGGTGCTGAACGGGCTGCTGGAGGGCCGTGACCAGAGTGCCGATGACACGGCCTGGGCGATGGACCGGATCATGCGTGGTGAGGCGACCGACGCGCAGATCGCCGGGTTCGCGGTGGCGCTGCGTGCCAAGGGCGAGACCGTGGAGGAGATCGCCGGGCTCGTGCGGACGATGTACGAGCACGCGAATGTGATCGAGGTGCCGGGGCACACGGTCGACATCGTCGGCACGGGCGGTGACGGCGCCAAGACGGTGAACATCTCCACCATGTCCTCGATCGTCGTCGCCGGCACCGGCGCGAAGGTCGTCAAGCACGGCAACCGGGCCGCGTCCTCGGCGTCCGGGGCCTCGGACGTCCTGGAGAAGCTCGGCGTCAATCTGGAGCTGACGCCGCAGCGGGTCGCAGAGGTCGCCGAGGAGGCCGGGATCACCTTCTGCTTCGCGGTGAAGTTCCATCCGGCGCTGCGTCATGTGGCAGCGGCACGCGGCCAGTTGGGGATCCGGACGACGTTCAACTTCCTGGGCCCGCTGACCAACCCGGCCAAGGTGAGGGCGCAGGCCGTCGGCGTCGCGGACCTCCGCATGGCGCCGATCGTGGCCGGCGTCTTCGCCGAGCGCGGCAACTCGTCCCTGGTGTTCCGCGGCGACGACGGCCTGGACGAGCTGACCACGACGGCCACCTCCCGGGTGTGGATCGTCCGCGACGGCAAGGTCACCGAGGAGTCCTTCGACCCGCGGGACGTCGGCCTCGAACTGGTGCCGGTGCAGGCCCTCCGCGGCGCCGACGCGTCCTTCAACGCCGAGGTCGCCCGGCGCCTCCTGGACGGCGAGACGGGCCCGGTGCGGGACGCCGTACTGCTGAACTCGGCGGCCGCCCTGGTGGCCCTGGATCCGACCGGTGCCCCGCTCGCCGAGCAGATCCGCGCCGGGATGGAGAAGGCGGCGGAGTCGATCGACTCCGGGGCGGCGAAGCTGACGCTGGAGCGCTGGGTGGCCGCGAGCCACAAGTAGCGCGAAGCGCGAGGAGACGTCCCGCGATCCGGACACGGGTTGCGGGACGTCGATCATTTGACGTAATTTCCTGCCCAGGTCATGAGTGACAGTCATGAGGCCCCGGCCGACTGTCCGGCAACCCTCCGTCCGTGGCGGGGTGCCCCGGGTGAAGACCAGGCCGTGTGCAGCAAGGCTCACGGCAAGCGCGGACCCCTCGCGATACACCAGGGGTCCTGGGTCGATCGAGGGAGTCTTCCGTGAGCAAGCGAATGCGATAGGGCCGCCGAGCCCCGCCTCCGCACACCCTTCTTCTCTTCTCGCCCACCCTCACGGGAGTTCCGTCATGTCTGTCTCCACCGCTGCCCTCGACCGATCCGTTTGTGCCCCGCTGCCCGTTCTCGGCCGGGATGTCACCGTCCCGCTCGTCACCGGCGGCGAGGTCACCTACGCCGCGCTCGACTACGCGGCCAGCGCCCCCGCCCTCCAGCGCGTCTGGGACGACGTGGCGGCGTACGCGCCGTACTACGGCAGCGTGCACCGCGGAGCCGGCTACCTCTCCCAGCTGTCGACCGACCTCTTCGAGAACGCCCGCGCCACGGTGGCCGAGTTCCTCGACTGCCGCGCCGACGACCAGCTGGTCTTCACCCGGTCCACCACCGACTCGCTCAACCTGCTCGCCGCCGCGCTCCCCGCCGACTGCCAGGTCTTCGTCTTCGAGACCGAGCACCACGCCTCGCTGCTGCCGTGGCAGGACGCCCACGTCAGCTACCTCAACGCACCCCGCACCCCGCGCCAGGCCGTCGAGACCCTGGAGCGCGCCCTCGCCGAGCGGGACCTCGATGGCCCGGCACTGGTCTGTGTCACCGGCGCCTCGAACGTCACCGGCGAGCTGTGGCCCGTACAAGAACTGGCCGCGGTGGCGCACGCGCACGGCGCACGGATCGTCCTGGACGCCGCTCAGCTGGCCCCGCACCACCCGGTGTCCGTGCAGGACCTCGACGTCGACTGGGTCGCGTTCTCCGGGCACAAGCTGTACGCCCCCTTCGGCTCCGGCGTCCTGGCCGGCCGGGCCGACTGGCTGCGTGCGGCCGAGCCGTATCTCGCGGGCGGCGGTGCCAGCCGGAAGGTCACCCGGCGCGCGGACGGGGGAGTGGACGTGGAGTGGCACGACACGGCCGCCCGGCACGAGGCGGGCTCCCCGAACGTCATCGGCGCCTACTCCATCGCCTCCGCCTGCAAGGCCCTGACGGAGGCGGGCTTCGACACCCTGGTGGCCCGTGAGCAGCACCTGATCGCGCAGGTCAGGGAAGGCCTCGCCGAGGTCCCGGACGTGCGCGTCCTCTCGCTCTTCGGCGACGACGCCCCCCGCGTCGGCGTCATCTCCTTCGTCGTCGACGGCTGGAACAGCTCGCACTTCGCCGCCGCCCTCTCCGCCGAGTACGGCATCGGCGTCCGCGACGGCCTGTTCTGCGCCCACCCCCTGGTCCGCACCCTGCTCGGCAGCGACCCGCAGACCCAGGGCGAGTGCGGCGCCCCCGAGGCCGCGCCCGGCGAGAAGTCCCTCAACGCGATCCGCGTGAGCTTCGGCGCGGGCACGCCGGACGAGCATGTCGAGCGTTTCGTGACGGCCGTCAAGGAGCTCGTGCGGGACGGCGCCCAGTGGAACTACCGTACGGAGGACGGGCGTTGCGTTCCCGACACCTCCGCGTGAACCGGTAGCCGGGCGCCCAGCAGGATCATCCTCAGCGCGCGCTCGGTGGCGTCGGTGAGCAGTTCCGAGGCCCGCACCAGGGCCTCGGCCAGAGCCATCGGCGCCGGCAGGATCCCGCTGCACGCGTCCACGCCCGGCACCTCGTGCGCGCCCTCGCCGAGGGTGCCCGCCAGCGCGAGCACCGGGCGTCCGTGCAGCTTGGCCCGCCGTGCCACCTCGGCGGGGACCTTCCCGCGCGGCGTCTGGTGGTCCAGGGCGCCCTCGGCGGTGACCACCAGGTCGGCGCGGGCCAGCCGGGCGTCCAGGTCGAGGTGGTCGAGCAGGACGTCGAAGCGGGGCAGCAGACGGGCGCCGAGTGCGGCGAGACCGGCACCCAGGCCACCGGAGGCGCCGGTGCCGGGACCGCCGTACAGATCGGTGCCGGTGACGGCCAGGTCGCGGGTGAGGACCTCGGCCCAGTTCTCCAGGCCGGCCGACAACTCCTCCACCTGCGCGGGCGTCGCCCCCTTCTGTGGTCCGAAGACCCGGGCCACGCCCCGCTCTCCGCACAGCACGTTGTACGGGTTGCAGGCGACGAGCAGCTCGACCTGTCGCAGGCGCGGGTCGAGGCCGGACCCGTCGATCCGGCGCAGGCGGCTCAACTCACGGCCACCGTGGGGGAGTTCGAACCCGTCCGCGTCCAGCAGCCGGGCCCCGAGCGCCTGGAGTGCGCCCGCGCCCCCGTCCGACGTACCCGAGTCGCCGCAGCCGACCAGGATCCGCCGTACGCCGGCGTCGAGCGCGGCGCGGATCAGCTCGCCGACGCCGTACGTCGTGGTGGCGCCCGGGTCGCGCAAGGCAGGGGGGACGAGGGAGAGGCCGGCCACCGCGGCCATCTCCACGACCGCCGTGTCCTCGGAACCGAGCAGCGCGAAGTGGGTGCTGAGGGTTTCGCCCACCGGGCCCGTGGCGGGCAGCGCGACGAGCCGCCCCCCGGTGGCGGCGGCCAGCGCGGCCGCGGTGCCCTCGCCGCCGTCCACCAGGGGGATGAGGTCGAGGTCGGCGTCCGGGAGAACCCGGCGGACGCCGTCCGCGATGGCGTCGGCGGCGGCCTGGGCGGACAGGGACTCCTTGAAGCCGCTGGGCGCTACGACGACTCGAGTCAGCATGGGGGGTCTCCTAGCGGGTCAGCGGGACGCCGAGCAGCGGCCATACCGCGACGGCGAAGAGCAGGACGAGCGCCGCCGTCAGCGGTGCCAGGACGGCGGACAGACGCAGCAGGTCGCGGGGTGTGTAGGTGGGGGTGCCGGGGATCTCCGCAAAGAGCGTGACCGGTTTGGCCGAGGCCGGGAGCGTGTGGCAGAAGCCCGCGGCGGCGGTGGACGCCAGGGCGGCGGCGACCGGGTTGACCCCGGCGCCGACGGAGGCCGCCACGACCAGCGGGACCAGCACCGACGAGCGGGCCGAGCGTGACTGGAGTACCAGGTGTGCGGCCGTGCTGACCGCGATCACGACCGCCAGGAAGACGGTCGGGGTGACCCCCGCGGGCAGCCCCGAGACCAGCCACTTCGCCGCGCCCGAGTCGGCGAGCGCGACGCCCATCGCCATGGTCGCCGCCATGAACAGCAGCAGTGACCACGGCACCGTCTTCAGGGCGTCCTTCAGGCGTACGGTGCCCAGCGCGGGCGAGGCTGCCACGACCGCGCCGATCAGCGCGACGACCGCGGGCGGCACCCGGTGCAGCGGCTCACAACACCACAGCAGCACGACCGTGCCGAGCAACAGCGCGCACCGCGTCTCGGCCTGCGTCCAGGGACCGGTGACCGGGGTGTCGGTGTGCCGCTGGATCTCCTCGGCGGTGATGTGCACGGGACCCCGGCGCTCCGCGCGGCGGGTGGTCGTCAGCAGAACGGCCTCCGCGGCCAGGTGGGAGGAGGCCACGGCCAGCGGCAGCCCCAGCAGCAGCCACTCGGTGAACCCGATCCGCTCGCCGGCCGCCTCCCACAGCACCGACACGGTGATCAGGTGTGCGCCCGCCCCGATCAGTGTCGCCACCGCCGACAGAAGGATCACGGTCGGGAACAGCAGCGCCAGCATCACGACCAGTCGTTTCCGGTCGGCGAGCGCCTTGGCGAGGGCCAGGAAGACCGGTAGCGCGAGCGCCGCCCGGCCCGAGGTCGCCGGTACCGCGAACGCCGTGACCACCAGCGCGGCCGTCGTCAGATGCACCAGCTGCCGTACCGTGCGGGCCCCGCCGACCAGGAACGCCGCCGCACGCCCGGCGAGCCCGGTCCGGGCCACCGCCGCCGCCAGCACGAAGGCACAGATCAGCAGCCACACCGTGGAGTCGCCGAGGGTGCCGAACAGGGTGTCGCTGCTGATCACCCCGGTGACCGTGAGAGCGAGTCCGGCGCCCAGCGCGATGTACGTGTCGTCGATCGGCGTACCGATCCAGGCGCATGTCGCCAGCGCGAACACGACGAGGGTCAGCCGTGCCTCCCCGCCAAGACCGGGGAAGTTGCCCGGGACCGCGAACAGTGCGCAGAGGGACAGCGCCACGCACAGGGCGGCGGTGAGGCGGAGGTTCAGGGTCACGTCATCGAGAGTTCACCCGGGCCGTGAGTCTGCGATGAGCCGTGGATGAAGGGAACTTCACGCGGGCAGCCGGTACCCCATGCCACGGACCGTCTCCAGCCGCTCGGCCCCCAGCTTCCTGCGCAGCGTCCGCACATACACGTCCACGATGTTGGAGCCCGGGTCGAAGTCGTAGCCCCACACGTGCGACAGGATCTGCTCACGGGAGAGCACCTGGCCCGGATGGCGCAGGAAGAGTTCCAGCAGGACGAACTCACGGGCCGTCAGGTCGACCGTGCGTTCCCCGGCCCGTGCCCTGCGGGTCCGCAGGTCCAGGCTCAGCGTGCCGGACCTGAGCACCGTCACCTCCGGCGCGCGGGCCGCCGTACGCAACCTGAGGCGCACCCGGGCAAGGAGTTCCTCGAAGCGGAACGGCTTGGTCATCCAGTCGTCGGCGCCGCCCTCCAGACCGGCCACCGTGTCCCGCACCGAGTCCCGTGCGGTCAGCACGATCACCGGGACGGTCACCCGGGCCTCGCGCAGCTGCCGCAGCACGGTGAAGCCGTCCTGGCCGGGCAGGCCGATGTCCAGGACGACCAGGTCGAAGCTGCCGGTCAGGGCGTACTCGTAGCCCGCGTCGCCGTCGCCGACGACGGTCGTGGTGAAGCCGTTGGCGCGCAGGCCCTTCTCCACGAAGGAGGCGATGCGCTCCTCGTCCTCGACGATGAGAATGCGGTTCACGTGTGTGCCTCTTCCAGGGTGAGTACGAAGGTGGCGCCGCCGCCCTCGGTGTCGTGCAGGCGGATCCGGCCGCCGTGCGCCTCCGCGATCGCCCGCACGATCGACAGGCCGAGCCCCGCGCCCGAACCCCGGGCGCCCCGCCGGGCCGAGCCCCGCCGGAAGCGATCGAAGATCACCTCGACGTCCTGTGGCTGGACGCCGGGCCCGGAGTCGGCGACGTACAGCTCGATGCGCTGCCCTTCGGCGCGGGAGCCGATGCGGACGGTCTGGCCGGGTGTGGTGTGCTGCACGGCGTTCTGCGCGAGCTGCACCATGGCCTGGGTGATCCGCTGGGCATCCAACTCGCTCTCCCGGTCGGCGACTTCGGCGAGCTTCCAGTCGCGGTCGCCGAGGGTGCGGGCCTTGACGTAGACATCGGCGGTGAGTTCGGCGAGCTGGACCGGCTCGGGGGTGACGAAGTCGGGGCGCTCCGCCTTGGCGAGCAGCAGCAGGTCCTCCACGATCCGGCTCATCCGGTCCAGTTCGTCGGTGACGAGGCGGATGGTCTCCTCCCGCTCTGCGGGATCGTCGCCCATCAGCTCCAGATGGCCCCGGACGATGGTGATCGGGGTGCGCAGCTCGTGGCCGGCGTCGTCGACGAACTCGCGCTGGGCGGCGAAGGCACGCTCCAGCCGGTCGAGCATCGCGTTGAACGTCTCGGCGAGGGCCGCGATGTCGTCGTGGCCGTGCACCGGGATACGGCGGGTGAGGTCCTGTTCGGTGAGCTGTGCGGCGGCGGTCCGCACCAGTCGTACCGGCTTCAGGATCCGTCCGGCGACCACCCAGCCGATGCCGGTCGTCAGTAGCAGCGCGACCCCGGAGATGGCGAGCAGGATGCGGAACACCTCGTCCGCGCGCGCCTGTTCACGCTCCGGGTGGAAGGCGACGACGAACGCCGCATCGGGTGCGCTGCCGTGCCGCGCGACGGCGACCTTGGCCCAGCGGATCGCGCCGGAGGGCCGGTCCAGGGTGCCGGTGGAGTCGGGGGAGTCGAAGATCCGGCGCCGGGCGTCGGCGTCCTTGTGCAGGGGCACGGCGACCGGGATGTCGCGTGGCTGGCGGATCTGCGCCGGATCGCGGTCCGCCCGGCCGACCAGGCCGATCAGCTCCTCGTCCAAGTCGACGTACTGCCGCTCCAGGAAGACCGTGAGCAGCCGGGCGGGGTCGGTGAAGGGGTGGCCCGTCGCCGGGTCGACGCCGCGTTCCTCGAAGTTGGTGAACTCGCCCGCCTCCTGGGCGAGCAGGCCGCCGATCCGGTGGTCGGTGTCACGCAGCAGGATCGAGCGGGTCGTGGTGGCCACCGAGGCGAGCGCGACCGCCATCACGAACAGCAGCCACAGCAGGATGCGGACTCGGGCGGTGATCCGGCGGGGCGGGCCGTCAGCCGTCGCCGGGCCCGTCGTCGCCGGGTCCGCCGTCCGATCCGTCCTGGCCTCGGTCGTCGTCATCGTCGTCCCCCGAGGGGCTGTCGGTCACCTCGGGCCGCGAGACCACCGCGTCGCTCGGGGTGGGCTCGGGCCGGGTGGGCGGGGCCGAGGGCGAGCCGCTGTCCAGCTCCACTTGGGAGGGGACCTTCGGGGACTGCGGGCTGTCGGCGAGAGCGAAACTGGTCGCGGCGATACCGAGGGGGATCACCACGACGGCGGCGAGGGTCGCCAACCGGCGGGAGAAGACCATGGGCCCGATCCTGGGTGTTTCTCCCGGCGGCCCGGATGAGTCCAGGATGAAGAACTCTTCATCCTGGAAGGCGCGGGACCCTCAGTTGTCGAGCCCGATCGCGAACGCCGCCTCCAGGTCGTGCTGGGAGTACGTCCGGAACGCCACGTGCGTGTCGGTGCCCTCCACGCCGGGGATCTTGCTGATGCGGCCGGGGATGACGTCGGCCAGGTCCTCGTGCTCCTTCACCCGGACCATGGCGATCAGGTCATACGTGCCGGTGACGGAGAAGACCTCACTGACGGAGTCCAGCGCCGCGATCGACTCCGCGATCTCGGGGATCCGGTCCACGCTGGTCTTGATGAGCACGATCGCGGTGATCACGGCTGTTTCTCTCCCTCGGGGGCGGGCTTCGCTGCGGTGCGCCTCACTCTAGTGGTACGGCCGAATCGGGCCCACGCGTAACAGAGGCCCAGGCCGAAGCCGGTCAGATGGGCCAGGTAGGCCACGCTCGGGCCCTGGGAGTGGCGGGCCGCGGCCAGCCACTGCAGCGCCGCCCAGAAGGGCAGGACCACCCAGGCCGGGAAGCGCAGCGGGAGGAAGAAGAGAAACGGGAGGAGACTGGTCACCCGGGCTCCGGGGAACAGGTACAGGAACGCACCGAGGACTGCCGAGATCGCCCCGGACGCACCGACCAGGGACTGCTCGGAGTCGGCGTTGGCAGCCGCGTAGGCCAGTAGGGCCAGATAGCCGCAGCCGACGTAGAAGAGGGTGAACTGCATGCGGCCCATCCGTTCCTCGGTCATCGCTCCGAAGACATAGAGGAAGAGCATGTTGCCCAGCAGATGCACCCAGCTGCCGTGGACGAACAGGGCCGTGGCCGGAGTGAGGGCGGCCCGCGGGGAGCCCTCGAACAGTTCTGCGGGGACCACCCCCCAGCGATGGAAGTAGTCCCGCTGGGCGGCGAGCAGCGTGTCGCCGGAGCCGTACGCCGGATTGAGCCCGGCCGCCGGGCCGGCCAGGAAGAGCAGACAGCAGGCGGCGATCAGGGTGTACGTCATCGGGGCCGACGGGATCCGGATGGCTTTGACCGCCGATGCGCTCCAGTTGCCGATCATGACCCCAGAGCATGACGTAACGGGACTCAGCAGCACAGACCGCCTCGCCGCCGGACCGGCCCGGTGGACGGACGGGCGTCGAGTACGCGCCAGGCCGTAGGGTTACGAGCCACACGCATCAGGGAAGCTGGCGTGACACGGACACTAGAAGGAAAGCGAACAGTCACGATGACGGTTCCCCTGCCGACCGCCTCCACGCGGTGGCGCTGCACCCTCTGCGGCAATCTCACGCGCTTCGACGTGACCCGCTCGTCGAAGGTCGTCGAGTACGTCCACCTTGATCTTGCCGGGGAGCCGAAGGTGGAGGAGCGCGAAGTGGTCAGTGAGACGATCGAATCGGTGCGCTGTCGCTGGTGCAACGCGGTGGACCAGGTGGAACTCGTGGACAGGCCGGGCGCCGGCTCCTGACGGGAGAGCGGCCCCCGCACAGCTAATGGGGTGTGACGGATGGTGGAGAGCGAAAGCGGGGGGCCGGGCGACGGCGCCGCTGAGGTGCTCGACCGTCCGCTGCCCGACGGAGTGCGCCGCCGGGTCGTGCAGATCGTCTCGGACGGTTTCGGCGGGCTGACCGTCGCCGAACTGCCCGCCCAGCTGCGGCAGTACGCCCGGTTCGCCCCCAATCGCCGGGCCAAGTTCGCCGGCAACGCGATGGCGGCCGCCCTGGAGACCGATCCGCTGTTCCGGCAGCGCATCGGCGAGAAGTTCAGAGAGACGCAGCCGGAGCTGTCCGGCGCCCTCGACTCAGGCTCGCCGCCCCCGGCCGCGGACCCGCTCGACGTGGCGGCCGCGGCCTATGTACTGCGTCCCACCGGCTGGGTGAAGCTGGTGACCGCGGCCGGCGAGGAGGCCCAGCGCGCCGACGCCGAGCGGGCCGACGAGGAGAACCGCGCCGAACTGGAGCGGCTGCGCACCGAACTCGACCAGGCCCGTGAGCACACCCGGGCCGAGGCCGAGCGGCTGCGCACCGAGCTGGACTCGGCGAAGAAGGAAGCCGATTCGCTGCACCGCAAGCTGCGCGCCGCCCTCAGTGACGTCAAGCGGGGCGAGGCGGCGCTGCGCAAGGTGCACGGCGAGATGGAGGCCGTACGCGCGGAGACGCAGGCGCAGGTGTCCGCCGCGGAGAGCGAGAGCCGGCGGCTCAAGGCGCGGCTCGGGGAGGCGGAGGCCGCCCTGGAGGCCACGCGCCGGGCGGCCAGGGAGGGCCGCAGCGTCGAGGACATGCGGGTACGGCTGCTGCTGGACACCGTGCTCGACGCGGCCCAAGGGCTGCGGCGGGAGCTGGCGTTGCCGCCGGTTTCGGTACGTCCGGCCGAGACCGTGGATGCGGTCGAACCGGGACGAATGACGCCGAAAGACATCGCGGCACGGGCGTTGTCCGAAAACGACCCCGCGATCCTCGATCAGCTGCTGGCGCTGCCGCAGGCGCATCTGGTCGTCGACGGCTACAACGTCACCAAGACCGGCTATCCCCAAATGCCCCTGGAGAAGCAGCGGTTGAGGCTGCTCGGGCAGCTCTCGCAGCTCGCCGCGCAGACCGGCGCCGAGGTGACCTGTGTCTTCGACGGGGCCGAGCTGGCCGCGCCGGTGTTGCTCGCGCCGCCGCGCGGAGTGCGGGTGCTGTTCTCCAAACCGGGCGTCACCGCGGACGAGTTGATCCGCCAGCTGGTGCGCGCGGAGCCGCCGGGGCGTCCGGTCATCGTCGCCTCGACCGACCGCGAGGTGGCCGACGGGGTCGCGAAGGCGGGCGCCCGACCCGTGGCGTCTGCGGTGCTTCTCAAGCGACTGTCCTGAAGGTCAACGTACAGACTCAATGCCCGAATTGGCTGATCTGTCACGCAACGTAGTGTCAATCGTGCATCACCGCATGTGAGTTGCGGGTAAAGAATGCGATCCGTAACCGGGATATTTCGCCCAGGGATTTGATCTGATCACAGCTGTGTCACTAGGGTCTGGCTTCGAACCTCCGAGCGGGTGATCACTCTCAAGAAGGAGTTCGCCTCCGTGGCGTCCCATCGTCGACTCAAGCAGCCCAGTCGCACGCGCGTGACCGTGCTGACCACCGCGGCCGCTGCCGCCGTAGCCCTCAGCTCGCAGGCCGCCAACGCCGCGCCGAGCGAGAAGCCGAGCAAGGACGAGGTCAAGGCCAAGGTCGACAAGCTCTACGAAGAGGCGGAGCACGCCACCGAGAAGTACAACGGGGCCAAGGAGAAGCAGGAGAAGCTCCAGAAGGAGGTCTCCACCATCCAGGACAACGTGGCCCGCGGTCAGGAAGACCTCAACGAGCTGCGTGACTCCATGGGTCTGGCGGCCGCCGCCCAGTACCGCACCGGCTCCATAGACTCCTCCCTCCAGCTCTTCCTGTCGTCGAACCCGGACGACTACCTGGACAAGGCGTCCACCGCCGATCAGCTCAGCTCCCAGCAGGTCGAGCAGCTGAAGAAGATCCAGGAGAAGCAGCGCGAACTCGCCCAGGACCGCGCCGAGGCCTCCGACAAGCTCAAGGACCTCGCCGCCACCCGCACCGAGCTGGGCAGCCAGAAGAAGGAAGTCCAGGCCAAGCTCGCCGAGGCGCAGAAGCTGCTCAACACGCTGACGGCCGCCGAGAAGGCCGCCCTCGCCGCCGCGGACGAACGTGCCAGCCGCTCCGCCTCCGAGCGCGTGGACCTCGGTAACACCGCCCCCGCCTCCGGCCGGGCCATGGCCGCCTTCCAGGCCGCCCAGTCCAAGATCGGCTCGCCCTACGTCTACGGCGCCTCCGGCCCGTCCTCCTTCGACTGCTCCGGCCTGACCTCCTGGGCCTTCGCCCAGGCCGGCGTCTCCATACCGCGCACCTCGCAGGCACAGGCCGGCGCCGGTACGCAGATCTACTCGCAGAGCGATCTCAAGGTCGGCGACCTGGTCATCTTCTACGGCGACCAGCACCACGTCGGCTTCTACGCGGGCAACGGCCAGATACTGCACGCCCCCCGCACCGGCACGGTCGTGCGCTACGAGTCGATCAACAACATGCCGTTCCAGTTCGGCGTCCGGATCTGAGCCCTCTTCCGGCCTAGCAAGATCAGGACACCGTGCCGCCCGTTCGGGCGAATCACCACCACCGAGCCTGACCCCGCGCCCCGCCCATGACCTGCGTCTGAGGCGGGGCGTCACTTTGTGTGTCCGCGAAGGTCTTTGGCCGTCACCCCACCACGGGGCTACTGTCTGCCGCGCTTCCCCCTGCCGGGGAAGGTCCTTGTCCGCCAGCGGAAGGAATGCGGCTTCCTGTGGGGTCTCATCGTCGCCTTGCACCGACCGGATTCGACCGTGGCGCCAGTGCCGCGGTCTGTGTGCTGTCCGCCGCCGCCGCGGCCCTGGGCGTGATTCCGGCGGAAGCCACGCCGTACGACGACACCCGTGCCGAGGTGGACCGCCTCTACGGGGAGGCCGAGAAGGCCACCGAGGCCTACAACAAGGCCGACGAGCGCGCCGACAAGCTGCGCAGGCAGGTCACCGGCGCCCAGGACCGGATCGCCCGGCAGCAGGAGAGCATCAACACCATGCGGGAGGCGCTCGGTTCGCTGGCCGGCGCCCAGTACCGCTCCGGCGGCATCGACCCCTCCCTCGCCCTGCTGTTCTCCGACAACCCGGAGGACTACCTCGACAAGGCGTCCGTCCTCGACCGGATCACCGCCCACCAGGCGGGCGAGCTGAAGGACCTCCAGGACGCGATGCGCGTCCTCGGCCGGGAGCGCGCCGAGGCGACCCGGAAACTCGCCGAGCTGGAGAAGAGCCGCAAGGCCGTCGCCGCGCACAAAAAGACCGTCGAACGCAAGCTCGCCAAGGCGCGGCAGCTGCTCAACTCCCTGCCGGACGCCGAGCGCGCCGCCTACGACCGCGCCTCCCGCTCCGGCCGCTCCGACCTGCCCGACCTCGGCGGCGCCGTCCCGCCCTCGGGCCGCGCGGCAGCCGCCGTCGCCGCCGCCATGTCCGCGGTGGGCAGGCCGTACGTCTGGGGCGCCAACGGCCCCACCGGCTTCGACTGCTCGGGCCTGATGCAGTGGTCGTACGCGCAGGCCGGAGTCGCCCTGCCCCGCACCTCGCAGGCCCAGGCCGGATCGGGCACCCGGGTCCCCCTGTCCGAGGCCCAGCCCGGCGACCTCGTCACCTACCACGACGCCTCCCACATCGGGATGTACATGGGCAACGGCCAGGTGATCCACGCGCCGTACCCCGGCGCACCGGTGCGCTACGACCCGGTCGGGATGATGCCCGTCAACTCGGTCACGAGGATCTGACGGAGTCGCTGAACGGAGTCGTTGAACGGGGTCTGACCCGTACTCGACAGCCCCCGTACGATCGGAGCCGTGGCTGGTCAAAGGCGGGCGTCGGGATCCCTGGTCGTGGCGCTCTGTCTGCTGCTCGTCGCCCTTGTGTCGTGCGGGGGCGGGCCGGCGGCCGACAGGACCGAGGACGAGGTGCAGCGGGTCCTCGACATCCGGGCCACGGCGATACTCGGCCGGGACCAGGCGGCCTTCCTGCGTACGGGGGCGCCGGACTGGTTCGGCAATCTGCGGGAAGTGCCCCTCTCCGACTGGTCGTACCGGGTCACGAGCGTGCGGGACTTGGGCGGCACGGCGACCGCCGAGGCCGAGCTGCGCTACCGCGTCGAGGGGTACGACAAGGCACCCATCACCGTCGGCCGTACGCTCACCCTCAGCCTGGACGACGAGGGGGAGTGGTACGTCGACACGGAGCGGCCGGAGAAGAAGTCCGCCGAGCAGCTGTGGGACCAGGGCGCGGTGAGCGTCGTCCAGGGGGAGCGGAGCCTGGTGATGGGGGTCGGGCAGTCGCGGGAGCGGCTGAGCGAGTTCGCCGGCCTGGCGGACCGGGCGGTGCCCGCGGTGTCGGAGGCGTGGGGCACGGACTGGTCCCGGCACGTCGTCGTGCTCGTACCGAAGTCCCTGGAGGGCATGGCGCGGCTGCTGGGCTCGCCCGCCTCCTCGTACCGGGGGATCGCCGCCGTCACCACCGGCGAGACCGGCGCCCCGGCGACGGCGCCCGCGGACCGGGTGATCGTCAACCCCGACGCGTACAGCGTCCTCGGCGACACCGGCAAGCAGGTCGTGCTCACCCACGAGACCACCCATGTCGCCACCCGCACCCACACCAGCCCCGCGACCCCGCTCTGGCTGTCCGAGGGGTACGCCGACTGGGTCGGCTACCGGGGTTCCGGGCGCACACCGGCCGAGGCCGCGCCCGAGCTGGAGCGTGCGGTGACCGCGGGGGAGGTGCCGGACGCGCTGCCCGAGGACGCGGACTTCGGCTTCTCCGGCGACGCCGCCCGGCTCGCCCGCGCCTACGAGAGCGGCTGGATCGCCTGCCGGCTGATCGCGGACCGCTGGGGCGAGGTGCGGCTCGGCGAGTTCTACCGCGCCGTCGGCGCCCACCCGGAGCGGGCGGGCGCCGTCGAGGACGCGATGAAGAAGGTGCTCGGGACGACACCGGCGGACTTCACCGAGCAGTGGCGGGAGTATCTGCGGGCCCAGTTCGGCTGAGGCCAGGCTCGCGCTGGCCAGCTCCTCCCGCACGGGTTCAGCCTGAGCGAAGGATCCGGAAGCGACCAGGTTCCGCCGGATCGCGGTCGACGACCTGGACCGGCGCCGAAGCCCACTGCCAGACGCTGATGCCCGGCACGCGGGAGAACCGGATCTGCCCGCGAGTGCCGTCGACCGCGACGCGCGGCCAGGATGCGGCGGTGCGTGCCCGGTTCGTGCCGTGAGAACGCAGCACATCGGCGAGGACGGCGATCGTGTCGTAGCCCTCGAAGGCGACGAACGAGGGCGCTTCGGCCAGCCGCTCGCGCAGGGCCGTCTCGACCCGTGCGCCGAGTGGGGTGAGGTGCTCGGGCAGGTAGCGCAGGAACGGGACCGCGGCGCCGTCGTCGCCCAGCAGCGCCGCCCATTCGGCGAACTCCGGCTGCCCGGCCGGGGCACCGATCAGGATCTCGGCGAGGCGCTGGTCGCCGCGGACGGCCTTGACGATCGACACGGCCGGTTCCGGTTGGCCGACCAGAAGGAGGAGGGCTGTCGCGCGGTGGCCGACGAGTTCGGCGCACACGGCCGCGGGGGTGAGCGCGCTCATGTCGAGTTCGATGAGAGTGCCGCCGCGTGAAGCGAGGTGGTCCCGCAGAATGCGGATCCCGGCAGCCCAGTACACACTCGGCTGGGCCGCTACGGCGACGCGGCTGTGGCCCGCGTCGAGGAGCAAGTCCGCGTACAGCTGCCAGCCGCGGGACTGCGGCGGAGGGAGACGTGCGACCCATTGCGTCGGCTGCTCGGTGAGCGCGTCGAGCACCGCCGACGAGCAGAGGAACGGCAGGCCGAGGGCGTCGGCCCGGGCGGCAGCGGCGCGGGCGACGACGCTGTGATACTCGCCCGCCACCGCGGCCACGCCCAGGCCGGCCAGCTCGTCCACGGCTGCCGTGGCCCGCTTCGGATCGGCCGCGGTGTCCCGGACCACCAGCTCCAGCGGGCTTCCGTCGATCCCGCCGGCCTCATTGACTTCGGATACGGCCAGCTCGAGCCCGGCGAGCAGGTGCCGCCCCGCCTCGGTCCAGCCGGGCCGGGTCAGCGGAACGAGCGCGCCGATCCGGACGGATGCCCCGTCGGTCCGTGGCGTATTCATGCGTGGGCGTCTCCCCAGTGATGGTGCGGTCGCGGTCCGTCGGTCAGCTCGACGTGCCGGCGAACATGCCGGGCTCGTACGAGCCTCCCGGATTGTGCACGATCACGCTCATCCGGGTGGCCGCATTGATCAAGGAGACCAGGCAGACCAGCGCACCGACCTCGTCGTCGTCGTAGTGCTTGCGCACCTCGGCCCAGGTCCCGTCGGACACACCGTGATCGCCGAGCCGGGTGCCCTCCTCGGCGAGCGCCAGCGCGGCCCGCTCGGCCTCGGTGAACACGGTGCTGTGCCGCCAGGCGGCGACCAGGTGGAGCCGGAGCGCGGTTTCACCGGCGGCGGCGGCCTCCTTGGTGTGGATGTCGACGCAGAAGCCGCAGCCGTTGAGCTGGCTGACCCGCAGCTGCACCAGTTCGCTCAGGGTCTTCGACAGTGTCGACCCTTCCAGGGCCAACGCGGCGTTGTAGAACCGCTTGGCGACCTTCGCTGCGGTCGGGCTGTCGAACAGGTTGAAACGGGGTTCCATGATGTCGTCCTCACTCGTGGTGTCGGGTGGTGCTGCCGTGCTGGACGAACACAAGATGCCGACGGCCCGGTCCTTGTGACGGTGCGGCGATGTGGCGTGCGTCACCGGTCGCAGGTGTCACAAAGCGGTGGGGACCGGCGTCTCGTGTACGGCCGCACTCGCGAGCGAACGGGCAGGAGACGGCGATGAACGACCGTATGGACAGCGTGACCCAGGCATTCGTCACCCACCGCAATCTGCTGTTCACCGTCGCCTACGAGATGCTCGGCTCCGCCGCCGACGCCGAGGACGTCCTCCAGGAGACCTGGTTGCGGTGGGCGGGCGTCGATCAGGGCATCGTGCGGGACCAGCGCGCGTACCTGGTCCGGATCACCACCCGGCAGGCGCTGAGCCATCTGCGGACGCTCGGCCGGCGCAAGGAGTCCTACGTCGGCCCCTGGCTGCCCGAGCCGCTGCTGACCGCGCCCGACGTGGCGGAGGACGTCGAGCTGGCCGACAGCGTCTCGATGGCGATGCTGCTGGTGCTGGAGACGCTCGCGCCGACCGAGCGGGCGGTGTTTGTGCTGCGCGAGGTGTTCGACCTCGGATACGACGAGATCGCCGAGGCCGTCGACAAGAGCCCGGCGGCGGTCCGCCAGATCGCCCACCGGGCACGGGCCCACGTCGCCGAGCGCCGACCGCGCGGGGTCGCCTCCGCCGCCGAGACCCGCCGCACCGTCGAGGCGTTCCGGCGGGCGGTCGAGACGGGCGACCTGCAACGCCTCCTCGACATCCTCGCGCCGGACGTCGTCCTGCTGACCGACGGCGGCGGAGTCGTACGGGCCGCACTGGCGCCCGTCGTCGGCGCCGACGAGGTCGCGCACGTGCTGGGCAGGATCGCCACCGCGATGTCGCTGCAGCCGACACAGGTCAACGGCGACCCGGCGCTGATCGTCCGGCTGGACGGCGAGATCGACACCGTCATCGCGCTGCGCATCGACGACGGCCTCATCACCGGGCTCTACGCCGTGCGCAACCCCGAGAAGCTGTCGCATCTGGAGCGGGAGACCACCTTGCGCCGCTGAGCGCCGGCCCCGTCTGCTGCCCTTGGGTCAGGAGGGGACCGAGGTCTCCTTCGCGCGGGTGGCCTGAGCGGGCAGGGGCAGTGCGTCGGCGCCCGAGACGGACGACCGCCACAGCTCCCGGGCCGCCAGGACAGTGGCGAGCACCAGCAGGCCGTTGCGGACGAACAGCAGGGTGACGCCGAGGGAGTCGCTCGCCACGACATGCGCGAAGAAGACCGGGAACTCCAGCACCGTCACGAAGGACGCCGCCAGGACCAGCCCCGCGGGCACCCGCATCGGACTGGCGCGGAAGCAGAGGCAGACGGCTGCCAGGCCGACCAGCCACACCATGTACTGAGGGCTGATCACCCGGCTCGTCGTCGTGAACATCAGCACCGCCACGAACGCGGCGTCGGCGAGCGTGTGCGTCACGAACCGCCCGGCCAGCAGCCGCCACAGCAGCAGCCAGCCGAAGGCGAGCCCGGTCAGGGCCAGGGCGCCGGTGCTCACGAGGCCCACGTACGGGCCGAGGAATTCGACCGAGCCGTAGTTGAGCAGCACCTCCCCGCTCCAGCCGAACTGCCGGGCCACATGGAACACCAGGGAGCCCAGCGACTCGACCTCGGTGCCGCGGTCCCGCTGGAAGGTCAGGAAGGCGAAGGCGCCGGGCATCGCGGCGGCGAAGAGCGCGGCCAGCGCCACGACCGTCACCCCGGCCGCCGCCCAGGCCCGCCGCTTCACCGCGCCGACCAGCAGCAGCACCGGCCACACCTTGAGCATCGCGCCGAACCCCACCAGCGCGCCCATCACCCGCGGATGCCGGGCACCGGCGAGCAGCGCGGCCACCGCCACGGCCGTGACCATCACGTCGTACCGCGCGTACACGGTCGGTCCGAGCAGCGGGACGCCCGCCACCCACACCCAGGCGCCCCGCAGGGAGCGGCCGGGGCGCAGTCCCGCGTACAGCAGCAGGCTGAGGACGGCCAGGTCGGCGAGGAAGGCGAGGACGAAGAAGGCGTTCGCGTAGTCCAGGAAGAACAGCAGCGCGGGGGAGAGGATCGCGAGGGCCGCGGCGGGCGGGTACTGCCAGGTGACGTCGCCGAGCGGGAAGGTGCCGGTGCGCAGCACCTCGTACCAGCCCTGGTAGATGACCGACACATCGCTGGTGACGTCCGGCCCCGGGAAGACGAACACCTTGAACACGTACAGCAGCAGCACCAGCCGGGTCAGGCCCCAGGTACCGAGCAGCCACACCAGCGACCGCCTCGCGCCCGCACTGTCCACCTGAGCCCCTGTTCGTCCCTGTCCGTCCTGGCAGGGCCATGATCCCCCACCCGGCTGTGCGCGAGCCATGAAGCACCGCCACTCGGAGGCGCCGGGTAGGGTCGGCCGCGATGGACAAGACCCTGATCGTCACGAACGACTTCCCGCCCCGGCCCGGCGGTATCCAGGCGTTTCTGCACAACATGGCGCTACGGCTCGACCCGGAACGGCTCGTCGTCTACGCGTCCACCTGGAAGCGCACCCGCGAGGGCATCGAGGCCACCGCCGCCTTCGACGCCGAGCAGCCCTTCACCGTCGTACGCGACCGTACGACGATGCTGCTGCCGACGCCGCAGGTCACCCGGCGTGCGGCCGGACTGCTGCGGGGGCACGGGTGCACGTCGGTGTGGTTCGGGGCGGCGGCACCGCTCGGGCTGATGGCACCGGCGCTGCGGGCGGCCGGCGCCGAACGGCTGGTGGCGACCACGCACGGCCATGAGGCCGGGTGGGCCCAGCTGCCCGCCGCGCGTCAGCTGCTGCGCCGGATCGGCGAGTCCACCGACACGATCACCTACCTCGGCGAGTACACGCGCTCGAGGATCGCTTCCGCCCTGACGCGGGACGCCGCCTCCCGGATGGTGCAGCTGCCGCCCGGCGTTGACGAGAAGACCTTCCACCCCGAGTCGGGAGGCGACGCGATCCGCGCCCGCCTCGGCCTGACCGACCGCCCGGTGATCGTCTGCGTCTCCCGCCTGGTCCCGCGCAAGGGCCAGGACACGCTGGTCCTCGCCATGCCCCGAATCCTGGCCAAGGAGCCGGAGGCCGTACTGCTCATCGTCGGCGGCGGCCCGTACGAGACCGAACTGCGCAAGCTGGCCGCCGAAACCCGCGTGACCGACTCCGTACGCTTCACCGGCCCCGTCCCCTGGTCCGAACTCCCCGCCCACTACGGCGCCGGCGACGTCTTCGCCATGCCCTGCCGAACCCGCCGCCGCGGCCTCGACGTAGAGGGCCTGGGCATCGTCTACCTGGAAGCCTCCGCAACCGGCCTCCCAGTGGTAGCCGGCGACTCGGGCGGCGCCCCGGACGCGGTACTGGACGGCGAAACGGGCTGGGTAGTCCGAGGCGGCTCCGTCGAGGAGTCCGCGGACCGGATCACCACACTCCTGGGAGACGCCGAGCTGCGCCGCAGGATGGGCGAACGGGGCAGGGAATGGGTCGAGGAGAGATGGCGCTGGGACCTGTTGGCGGAGAAGCTGAAAACGCTGCTGTAGTACAGCGCCCCGTCAGGGGCGCGGGGCTGTGTCGATATGCGGCTCCGCCGCGTGGGCGCGACAAGCCACAACGAACCCGCACCCGCCCACGACGAATAAGCCGCACCCCACTAGGCGGAACCCAAAAATCCGCACATGCTGCCAAACATGACAGCAAACCTGATGCAGCGTCAGCTGACAAGACGTCAAATCCTAGGCATGGCGGCCCTCCAAACCGCCGCCACCCTCGGCTTCACCCGCATCGCCCTCCAGTCCTCCCACGCCGCCGAGCCCGACGCAGTCGATTCCGCGCCGGCGATCGTCATCGGCTCGGGCTACGGCGGCGCCGTAGCCGCCCTCCGCCTCGGCCAGGCCGGCATCCGCACCCTCGTCCTGGAGATGGGCAGGCTGTGGAACACCCCCGGCGCCGACGGCAAGATCTTCTGCTCCACCAGCGCCCCCGACCAGCGCTCCATGTGGTTCCGCACCCGCACCGAGGCACCACTGTCGACGTTCCTCTGGCTGGACGTCGTCAACAAGGACATCAACCCCTACCCGGGCGTCCTGGACCGCGTCCGCTACGACGCCATGTCCGTGTACGTCGGCCGGGGCGTCGGCGGCGGCTCCCTGGTCAACGGCGGTATGGCGGTCACCCCGCTCCAGTCGTACTTCGCCGAGCAGTTCCCGACCGTCGACACCGCCGAGATGTACGGCACGTACTTCCCGCGCGCCCGTTCCATGCTCGGTGTCAACACCGTCGACCCCGCCTGGTTCGAGTCGACCGAGTGGTACCGGTTCACCCGGATCTCCCGCAAGCACGCCCAGAACACCGGCCTGAAGACCACCTTCGTGCCGAACGTCTACGACTTCGGCCACATGCAGCGCGAGGCGGCCGGCACGGCGACCAGGTCCGCGCTCGCGGGCGAGGTCATCTACGGCAACAACCACGGCAAGCGCAGCCTCGACAAGACCTACCTCGCCTCGGCCCTCGGCACCGGCAACGTCACCATCCACACACTGGAGAAGGTGACCGGGATACGGCGGGACACCGACGGCTCGTACCTGCTCACCGCCGACCGGATCGACAACACCGGCACGGTCGTCGGGACCAAGGAGTACGGCTGCACGTACCTCTTCCTCGGCGGCGGCAGCGTCGGCACCACCGAACTCCTCGTCCGCGCACGGGAGTCGGGCACCTTGCCCGCGCTGAACGCGACCGTCGGCACCGGGTGGGGGACCAACGGCAATGTGATGCTCGGCCGGGCCAATCACCTGTGGGACACGGTCGGCGCCAACCAGTCGACCATGCCGGTGATGGGCATCGACGACTGGGCCAATGCCGCCAACCCCGTCTTCGCCGAGATCGCCCCGCTGCCGACGGGACTGGAGCACTGGGTCAGCCTCTATCTGGCGATCACCAAGAACCCCGAGCGTGCGTCGTTCTCGTACTCGAACGGCTCGGTGAAGCTCGGCTGGACCACCGGACAGAGCGCGGTCTCGGTCGGCATGGCGAAGAAGCTCTTCGACCGGATCAACGCGGCGAACGCGACGATCTACCGCTACGACCTGTTCGGCTCCGGCAACAAGGTCTTCGCCGACGACTTCACCTACCACCCGCTGGGCGGCTGCGTGTTGGGGAAGGCGACCGACAACTACGGCCGGGTGAAGGGGTATTCGAAGCTGTACGTCACCGACGGCTCGCTCGTGCCCGGGTCGATCGGGGTGAACCCCTTCGTGACGATCACGGCGCTTGCCGAACGGACGATGGCGCGGGTCCTCGCCGAGGACGCCGCGCCATAAGATCCCACGTGCCGGTCTACTTCTGGTAGATGGCCTCGATCTCGTCCGCGAAGTCCTTCGCCACGACATTGCGCTTGAGCTTCAGCGACGGCGTCAGGTGGCCCGAATCCTCGGTGAACTGGGAGGACAGAATGCGGAACTTCCGCACCGATTCCGCCTTCGACACCGCGGCGTTGCCGTCGTCGACAGCGCTCTGGATCTCCGCGAGCAGATCCGGGTCCTGACGCAGCGACGCCGCGGTGGAGCCCTCCGGCTTGCCGTGCTCGGCCGCCCAGCGGCCGAGGAACTCCTCGTCGATGGTGATCAGCGCGCCGACGAACGGCCGCGCGTCACCGACGACCATGCACTCCGCGACCAGCGCATGCGCACGGATCCGGTCCTCGATCACGGCCGGGGCGACGTTCTTGCCGCCCGCGGTGACGATGATCTCCTTCTTGCGGCCGGTGATCCGGAGGTAGCCGTCCTCGTCGAGGGTGCCGATGTCCCCGGTGTGGAACCAGCCGTCGGCCAGCGCCTCCTCGGTTGCGCCCGGGTTGTTCCAGTACTCCTTGAACAGGTGCTCGCCGTGCAGCAGCACCTCGCCGTCGTCCGCGATCCGCACGACCGAGCCGGGCAGCGGCTGGCCGACCGTGCCGATCTTCTGGCGGTCCCAGGGGTTGAAGGCGGTCGCGGCGCAGGACTCGGTCAGGCCGTAACCCTCCACGACCGGGAAGCCGATGCCGCGGAAGAAGTGGCCCAGGCGCTCGCCCAGCGGGGCGCCGCCGGAGATGGCGTACTCACCCTTGCCGCCGAGCACCGCGCGCAGCTTGCTGTAGACGAGCTTGTCGAAGGTCTTGTGCTTGATCTTCAGGCCGAGCGACGGGCCCGACGGGGTGTCCAGCGCCCTGCTGTACGCGATCGCGGTGTCCGTGGCCTTGTCGAAGATCTTGCCCTTGCCGTCCGCCTGCGCCTTGGCGCGTGCGCTGTTGTAGACCTTCTCGAAGACGCGCGGCACGCCCAGGATCAGCGTCGGCCGGAACGAGGCCAGCTCGTCGGTGAGGTTCTTGATGTCGGGGACGTTGCCCAGCTTGATCGGCGCCATCATGGGCGCGACCTGCACGAGCCGGCCGAAGACATGGGCCAGCGGCAGGAAGAGCAGCACGGAGCACTCGCCGGTGCGGAAGAGGGGCCGCATCCGCTCCACGATGTTCCCGCACTCGGCGAAGAAGTTGCGGTGGGTCAGTACACAGCCCTTGGGCCGTCCGGTGGTGCCGCTCGTGTACACGATGGACGCCGGGTCGTCGGCCTTGGCGCGCGAGCTGTGCTCCTCGACCGTCTCGTCGGACACGTCCTGCCCGAGCCGGCCCAGCTCCTCGACCCCGCCGGCCTCGATCTGCCAGACGTGCTTCAGAGCGGGCAGCCGGTCGCGCACCGAGTCGACGGCGGCCGCGTGGCTGTCCATCTCCACGACACAGGCCGTGGCGCCCGAGTCACCGAGGATCCACTGGACCTGCTCCGGCGAACTGGTCTCGTACACCGGCACGGTGACCGCGCCCGCGCACCAGATCGCGAAGTCGAGCAGCGTCCACTCGTAGCGGGTACGGGACATCAGGCCGACCCGGTCACCCGGCAGCACACCGGACGCGATCAGGCCCTTGGCGGCCGCGTGCACCTCCGCCAGGAAGGCGGTGGCCGTCACGTCCTGCCACGCACCGCCCACCTTGCGGGCGATCACGGCGACGTCGGGATGCTGCGCGGCGTTTCTACGGACGATGTCGGTGAGATTGCCGTCCGCAGGGACTTCGTACAGAGCCGGAAGGCTGAACTCGCGCAAGACTGCTGCTCCTCATAGGGCGCCGGCGCCACGACGTTGTGCGATGCGACGGTGCGGTCCAAGGCTCGGGCAGGTACTCAATGATTGAAACCCTGAGTACTAGTGGACTGCCCGGACGTTACCCGCCGGTATGGCTTCTTCGACAGGGGGTCCCGGCGAGATGTTCGCTGCGTCACACAGATTGGTGTTCCTTCTTGCACAGTAGTTCACGGTTTTGATGCCGTGCCAGTAACCGCAGGTCCAGCCTGCACTGTTCACGTACATCGCACAGGCCTACCCTTGATCGCCATGGCACCCTCACGACCCGGTAACCGCACGGCACGCATTCATGTGGTCAGTGACGTGCACGGCAACGTCCGTGACCTGGCCAGAGCCGGTGACGGTGCGGACGCCCTGATCTGCCTCGGCGACCTGGTGCTGTTCCTCGACTACGCCGACCACTCGCGCGGCATCTTCCCCGACCTGTTCGGCGTGGAGAACGCCGACCGCATCGTCGAGCTGCGCACCGCCCGGCGCTTCGAGGAGGCACGGGAGTTCGGGGCGAGCCTGTGGGCGGGCATCGGCGGGGACCGCGCCGCCGCGATCGAGAAGGCGGTACGTAAACAGTACGCCGAGATGTTCGCGGTGTTCCCGACGCCGACGTACGCGACCTACGGCAATGTCGACATGCCGCCCTTGTGGGCCGAGTACGCCGGGCCGGGCACGACCGTCCTCGACGGGGAGCGGGTGGAGATCGGCGGCCGGGTCTTCGGCTTCGTCGGCGGCGGACTCCGCACGCCCATGCGCACGCCGTACGAGATCAGCGACGAGGAATACGCGGCGAAGATCGAGGCGGTGGGAGAGGTGGACGTGCTCTGCACGCACATCCCTCCGGAGGTCCCCGAGCTGGTCTACGACACCGTGGCGCGACGTTTCGAGCGGGGCAGCCGGGCGCTGCTGGCGGCGATCCGCCGGACCAGGCCGCGCTACGCCCTGTTCGGCCACGTCCACCAACCCCTCGTCCGCCGGATGCGGCTCGGGGCCACGGAGTGCGTGAACGTGGGGCACTTCGCGGGGACGGGGAAGCCGTGGGCGCTGGAGTGGTGAGCGGTTTCCGGCAAGACGGGCCATGCGGGTGAAGTCGGCAGATCGGGTGCGCGGTAGCCTTCACGCTGCACACATCGTGCGCATGAGATCTGGACGATCTACCGGCCCGCATCTGGAGGAGCCACGGCGATGGCGGAACACACCAGCTCGAGCATCACGATCGAGGCGGCACCGGCCGACGTCATGGGGGTGATCGCGGACTTCGCCCGCTATCCGGACTGGACCGGCGAGGTGAAGGAGGCGGAAGTCCTCCGGACGGACGGGCAGGGGCGTGCCGAGGAGGTCCGCCTGGTCATGGACGCCGGGGCGATCAAGGACGACCAGACGCTGGCGTACACCTGGACCGGTGAGCACGAGGTGTCGTGGACGCTGGTGAAGTCCCAGATGCTGCGGTCCCTCGACGGCTCCTACATCCTCAAGCCGGCCGGCGCGGGTTCGACCGAGGTCACCTACCAGCTGACCGTCGACGTCAAGATCCCCATGCTCGGCATGATCAAGCGCAAGGCGGAAAAGGTCATCACGGACCGGGCGCTGGCGGGACTGAAGAAGCGGGTGGAGTCGGGGCAGGGCGAGTAGCCCCAGCTGCGGGCGAGTGGGGGCTGATCGCGCAGTTCCCCGCGCCCCTACGGGGCGCCAAGCTGCGGGCATGCGTGCCGCCTGGGGCGGCACGGGTGGGCGCAGGCGGCACCCCGTCAGCGCCGGGCTGCGCGGCCTACCCCTGAGCAGCAGCGCCGGGCACCTTGATACGAGGGCTGAGCGGCACGTCCGTTACGGTTCCAACCCATGCGCACCATCCTGATCACCGGCCCGGGCGGCAGCGGACGTACGACCGTCGCCGCCGCCACCGCACTCGCCGCCGCCCGCGACGGCATCGAGACGCTGGTGCTGAGCGGCGATCGGACGGACACGCTGGGGGCCGCCCTGGGGGCGAGCGTCGGTCCGGCCCCGAGCCGCGTCGCCCCGCACCTGACCGCCTGGCGCCCGGACGCCGCCGCCGCGTTCCGGGACGACCTCGCCGCCTTCCAGGAACGGGCGACCGCGGCCTTCGACCTGCTCGGCGCCTCACGGCTGGACCCGGAGGAAGTCACCCCGCTCCCCGGCGCGAAAGAGCTCACGCTGCTGCGCGCCCTGCGGGACGCCGCGCTAGCGGAGGCGCACGAACTGCTCGTCGTAGACCTCCCGGCCATCCCCGACGCCCTGGCCCTCCTCTCCCTGCCCGAGGAGCTCCGCCGCTACCTGCGCCGCCTCCTCCCGCCCGAACGGCAGGCGGCCCGCGCCCTGCGCCCCGTGCTGGGGCGGCTCGCCGGGGTCCCCCTGCCCGCGGAGTGGCTGTACGAGACCGCCGCCCGCTGGGACACCGAGCTGGCCGCCGTCGAGGCCGTCGTCGCCGACCGGAACACCGTCGTACGACTCGTCGCGGAGCCCGGCCCGAGCGGCGCCGACGCCGTACGCACCGCCACCCTCGCCCTCGCCCTGCGCGGCCTGCGCCCCGACGTTCTCGTCGCCAACCGCGTCCTGCCCGACACCGCCGCCGACGACTGGCTCGCCGGTCCCGTCGCCCAGCAGCGCAAGACACTGGAGGAGTGGGAGGGGTCGTACGAGATCCAGAGCGTCGCCCACCTGGGACGGGACCCGCGCGGCAGCGACGACCTCACCGCCCTCACCGTCCCCGGTGTCAACACACGCCCCTCCACCGTCGAGTGGCCGGTCACCGACGGGCTCGCCGACGACGGCGGCAGCCGGGTCCTCGTCTGGCACATCCCGCTGCCCGGCGCCCAGCGCGACGACCTGGACCTCGTCCGGCGCGGCGATGAACTCGTCGTCACCGCAGGGCAGTTCCGGCGAATCCTCCCGCTGCCGTCCGCCCTGCGCCGCTGCACCGTCGACGGCGCCGCCCTGCGCGACGGCGAGCTGCGCATCCGATGCGTGCCGGACCCCGATCTATGGCCCCGGACACGGTGAAACCGGTACGCCCGTTCGGGTAACGTCGTAGAGACGAACCGTAGTCAGGAGAGTCCGCCATGAGCGAAGAGCGCCCCGCGTCCGACCCCGCTCAGGAGAAGCTCGAGAAGTACGAGACCGCCGAGCGGGAAGCCGTCGACGAGGTACGCGCGACCGACGCCGACGCCTGGGCGACAGCGTGTGCCGAGGATCTCGCGGCGGAGAAGGCCCGCCGCCGCTCCGCCTACGGCCCGCCGCCGGGCTCGGCCGCCGAGGAACTGCGCAAGCTCGTCGACACCGTCGCGGACAAGCTGTCCGGTCTGCAGTCCCCGCTGTTCGGCGCGGTCGCCGGGCCCGCCGCCGAGCAGGTGGTGCGCCAGGTCGTCCAGCAGGCCAAGGCCGCCGTGGAGCCCGTGATCGAGCGCAACCCGGACGTCTTCGACCACCTCGCGGCAGCCGGCAACGAACTCCTCGCCGCCTACCGCTCCGCCGTCCAGGCCCAGGAACAGCGCTGGACCGGCCGCATGGACGAACTGAACGAGTCCACCGACCGCGACGACCCCGACGAGGGCACCGGCCCCGGCCAGCGGATCGACTTGGACTGACGCCCCCCTTGAGGGCCTGCCGCCAGGTTCCCGCCTGCCTGGAGGGGCCTGGCACGCACATCTGCCGCGTTGTCGTCACTCGCCATGGCTCCGCCATGACTCCCTCCTCCGCCTTGCAGCTGCACGCACCAGGCCCCTCCAGGCCCGCCCTACGGGCGGACGACGGGAACCTGGCGGCAGGCCCTCGGGTACGGTTGGCCGTAGCGGGGCTCGACCGAAACTGAGGGATTCATGGGACTCACCATCGGCGTCGATATCGGCGGCACGAAGATCGCGGCCGGTGTGGTCGACGAGGAAGGCAACATCCTCTCGACCCACAAGGTGCCGACCCCGGGCACGCCCGAGGGCATCGTGGACGCCATCGCCGCTGCCGTGGAGGGTGCGCGCGCCGGGCACGACATCGTCGGCGTGGGCATCGGTGCCGCCGGCTACGTCAACCGTCAGCGCTCCACGGTCTACTTCGCGCCGAACATCGACTGGCGCCAGGAGCCGCTGAAGGAGAAGGTCGAGGCGCGCGTCCACCTGCCGGTCGTCGTGGAGAACGACGCCAACGCGGCCGCGTGGGGCGAGTACAAGTTCGGCGGCGGCAAGGGCCACCGCAACGTCATCTGCATCACCCTCGGCACCGGCCTCGGCGGCGGCATCATCATCGGCAACAAGCTGCGCCGCGGCCACTTCGGCGTCGCCGCCGAGTTCGGCCACATCCGCATGGTCCCGGACGGCCTGCTCTGCGGCTGCGGCTCACAGGGCTGCTGGGAGCAGTACGCCTCCGGCCGCGCCCTGGTGAGATACGCCAAGCAGCGCGCCAACGCCACCCCCGAGAACGCCGAGCTCCTGCTGGGCATGGGCGACGGCACCCCCGACGGCATCGAGGGCAAGCACATCTCCATGGCCGCCCGCCAGGGCGACCCCGTCGCCGTCGACTCCTACCGCGAGCTCGCCCGCTGGGCCGGCGCCGGCCTCGCCGACCTCGCCTCCCTCTTCGACCCCTCCGCCTTCATCGTCGGCGGCGGCCTCTCCGACGAGGGCGAACTCGTCCTCGACCCCATCCGCAAGTCCTACAAGCGCTGGCTGGTCGGCGGCAACTGGCGCCCCGTGGCGGACGTGATCGCGGCGCAGCTGGGGAACAAGGCGGGGCTGGTGGGCGCGGCGGACTTGGCGAGGGAGCCGGACCCGGTCATGTGACGTCCGCTTCTCGGAGTGCGGCGACTGTGCCTACTCAGGGGCGCGGGGCTGTATCAACATGCGGCTCCGCCGCGTGGGCGCGACAAGCCACAACGAACCGGCAGTCGCGCACAAGCCTCGCGCCCCGACCCATTGGGCGTAAATTGATCCACATGGCGCTGCTACCCAACTCCCGCACCGAGCCCGACGGTTCCGCCCTCATCCGCGTCCTGAGCTACAACATCCGCTCGATGCGAGACGACACCGACGCCCTCGCCCGCGTGATCACCGCCTGCGCCCCCGACCTGGTCCTGATCCAAGAGGCCCCCCGTTTCTTCCGCTGGCGCAAGAAACTCGCCCGCCTGGCCCGCGCAGCGAACCTCGTCGTCCTCACCGGCGGAGCCACCGCCGCGGGACCCGCGATTCTCTGCGACCTCCGTGCCACCGTCGAGCGGACCGAGGACGTCCTCCTCCCGCTCACCCCCGGCCAGCACCGCCGCGGCTTCGCCACCGCCGTCGTCCGCTTCGGCGGCGCCCGCATCGGCGTCCTCAGCTGCCACCTGAGCCTCCAGAAGGACGAGCGGTACGACCAGAGCGGCATGCTCCTCGACCGTCTCGCCGGCATGGGCGTGGACCACGCGATCGCGGGCGGCGACCTCAACGAGCGCCCAGGAGGCCGCGCCTTCACCCGCATCGCGGACACCCTCCAGGACTGCCGGACCACCGCCCCCTGGGGCGCCGAGCACACCTGGACCCGCGACGAGCCTCACCGCCGTATCGACGCCATCTTCGCCACGAAGGGCATCGAGGTGCTGGGTTGCGGGGTGCCCCTCGGCCACCCAGGGATCACCGACGCAGACCTGAGGGCGGCCACAGATCACCTGCCGGTGCTGGCCGCCCTCAGAATCCCCGCAAGCTAAACGACCGCGCCCCGCCCGGGATCGTCATCGTCCTCGTCGTCCGTCCGCATCCGCATCACCAACGTGGCGAAGCCGCCCACGAAGCCGCCGATGCCGAGCGTGGTGAGCCACCAGGTCATCTCCCAGCCGAGGAGGACCGCGAGCAGCAGCAGGAGCGGCCCGCCGATCACGCCGAGCCAGGCGAACTTGGCGGTGGCGTCGGCGGCCGGGAGCGGTGGCGGCTCGGGCGGTACGAAGTGGCCCTCGTCGTCCTCCTCGAAGTCGTCCTCGGACGGCTCGGGAGTGGTGTAGTCCCGGGGGCCGACGCCGGGCGCGAAGGAGACGGAGCTGCCGAGCGGCTCGGCAGGCTTCGCCGCCTCCTCCTCACCGTCCTTGTCCTTGGAGCCTTTCGCGGAGCCCTTCGTGGAGTCCTGGGTCTCCTCGGCGCTCTCGTCGTTGGTCTCCGGCTCCAGCAGCGCCAGGTCCTCGACGGACTTGAACGGCTTGGCACCCGGCGGGTCCTTCGGCTCCTCGCCGTACCCCGCGACGATCGCCTCCCAGGCAGCGGCCTCGTCGAAGGGCACGCCCTGCTCGTCCGGCTCGCGGTCCTCGCGGTCGGAGTCGTGCTCAGCCACCTGCGGCCGTCCCTTCCTTGCCGAGACTGGGTGCGAGCCGGCCGATGAACGCGAAGCTCTCCGCGAAGATCCGGTCCGCATCGTGGTCCAACGTCGCCACGTGGTAGCTCTGTTCCAGCAGGATCTCCCGGACGTCCGTCGACGAGACCCGGCTGAGGATCCGCGCGGAGTCGGCGGGCGGCACGACATGGTCCTGAGGGCTGCGCAGCAGCAGCATCGGCTGGGTGACCTGCGGCAGTTCGCCGTCGACCAGCTGGAAGAACCGGCGCAGGGAGTGCGCGGCATGCAGCGGCACCTTGTCGTACCCGACCTCCGCGCTGCCGGGCAGGGCGATGTCGCTGGCGATCCCCTTCGTCGTACGGACGAGATGGCGGGCCACCGGAAGGGCGTACGCCGTGAGGCCGTGCACCTTGTTGGCCGGGTTGACGACCACGACACCGCTGATCGCGTCGCCGTGCTTGGCGGCCAGCCGCAGCGACAGCGCGCCGCCCATGGACAGGCCCGCGACGAACACCTGGGTGCACCGCTCGCGCAGGGCGCGCAGCTCGCGGTCCACCTCCGCGTACCAGTCCTGCCAGCCGGTGAGCTGCATGTCCTCCCAGCGAGTGCCGTGCCCGGGCAGCAGCGGCAGCGAGACGGTCAGGCCGCGCTCGGCGAGATACCCCGCCCAGGGACGCAGCGACTGCGGCGAGCCGGTGAAGCCATGGCAGAGGAGGACGCCGACCTCCCCGCCCTCATGGCGGAACGGCTCGGCTCCAGGGAGGAGCGGCACCTTGGATCTCCTGTCGATGAGCGTTCATGAGAAAGGCGGTGTGCTTCACCGTACGCGACCGCACTGACACCGACCAGGGTCGTCGGGTCCATTGACAGTGCGCCGGGTTAAGGTCTGATCGACGGACACGGGAGGCACTCGGTTGTTGTACGGCACGATGAAGGTCGCTGTTGGGGGACCGCTCAAGGTCGCCTTCAGGCCCTGGGTGGAAGGCCTGGAGAACATCCCCGCCGAGGGCCCCGCGATCCTGGCGAGCAACCACCTGTCGTTCTCGGACTCGTTCTTCCTGCCCGCGGTCCTCGACCGCAAGGTCACCTTCATCGCGAAGGCCGAGTACTTCACGACCCCCGGGCTCAAGGGCCGGATGACCGCCGCCTTCTTCAAGGGCGTCGGCCAGCTCCCGGTGGACCGCTCCGGTGCGCGCGGCGCCGGCGAGGCCGCCATCAAGAGCGGCATCGATGTTCTGGAGCGCGGTGAGCTGTTCGGTATCTACCCGGAGGGCACGCGCTCGCCCGACGGCCGCCTCTACCGGGGCAAGCCCGGCGGCCTCGCGCGCGTGGCGCTCGCGTCCGGCGCTCCGGTCATCCCGGTCGCCATGATCGACACGGAGAAGATCCAGCCGCCGGGGAAGGTGATGCCGAAGCTGATGCGCCCGGGCATCCGCATCGGCAAGCCGCTGGACTTCAGCCGGTACAGCGGCATGGAGCACGACCGCTTCGTCCTGCGCGCGGTGACCGACGAGGTCATGTACGAGATCATGAAGCTCTCCGGCCAGGAGTACGTCGACATCTACGCGACCGCCGCCAAGCGCCAGATCGCCGAGGCGGCCAAGGCCGAGAAGGAAGCGGAGAAGGCGGCCAAGGCCGCACTCGCACAGGCCGAGAAGGAACGGGCCGAGAAGGAGAAGTCCGAGTCCTAGGCAGGGCAGTTTCGGACTCAAGGGGTGGGGACACGTGACCAAGCGTGAGCGCGTCATGCGGATGTCGGTCGAGCAGCCGCTGTGGCGTGCCCTCACCGGCTACCGGATTCTGACGCTTCTGTACGCGATCGGGCTGTTCGCCACGTCCTACCACGAGTTCACCCGCCCCTGGGTGGCCATCGCGTACTACGCCGTGCTGTCCGTCTGGACGTTCGCGACCCTGCCCCGGGTGGCGAACGCGGCGAGCTGCACCAAGCGGTTCCTCGCCGTGGACCTCACCATCGCGCTCACCGGCATCCTGCTCACCGGGCTTGCCGTCAGCACCGAGCGGATCGAAGCCGGCGGCTCGACGCTGCCGTCGATATGGACCGCCGGGTCGGTGCTCGCGTTCGCCATCAAGGGCGGCTGGCGCTGGGCCGTCTTCGCCTCCACGCCGGTCGCCGTCGCCAACCTGATCTACCGCGGCGCCCCCGCCCGCGACACCGTCCACAACGTGATCCTCGTCTGGGTCGCCTCCATCGCCATCGGCTACGTCGTCGAGGTCGCCCGCGCCTCCGAGCGCACCCTCGCCCGCGCCCTGGAGATCGAGGCCGCCACCCGCGAACGGGAGCGCCTCGCCCGGGACATCCACGACAGCGTCCTCCAGGTCCTGGCGATGGTGCAGCGGCGCGGCTCGGTGCTCGGCGGCGAGGCGGCCGAGCTGGGCCGGATGGCGGGCGAGCAGGAGGTGGCGCTGCGCACGCTGGTCTCCGGCGGCATGGTGCCCGTCTCCCGGGTGTCGGAGGACGCCGCCGAGGGGGCGGTCGTACGAACGGTCGAAGAGCCGGACGAGGACGGGCCGGTGGACCTGCGTTCACTGCTCGCCCCCTACGCGGGCGCCCGGGTCAGCCTCGCCGAGCCCGGCGCCCCGGTGCCGTTGCCGCCGGCCGCGGCGAAGGAGCTGGCCGCCGCCGTAGGGGCCGCCCTGGACAACGTACGCAAGCATGCGGGGGACGACGCCCGTGCCTGGATTCTGGTCGAGGACGAGCCCGACGAGGTCGTCGTGACCGTACGGGACGACGGGCCCGGCATCCCCGAGGGGCGGCTCGCGCAGGCCGAGGGGGAGGGGCGGCTCGGGGTCGCCCTGTCGATCCGGGGGCGACTGCGGGACCTCGGCGGCAGCGCCGAGCTGATCTCGGTGCCGGGGCAGGGCACGGAAGTCGAACTGAAGATGCCGAAGAAGATCCCAGGGGGGACACGATGAGCGAGCGGCAGGGCCCGATCAAGGTGATGGTGGTCGACGACCACCCGATGTGGCGCGACGCCGTCGCCCGCGACCTGGGCGAGTCCGGCTTCGACGTGGTGGCCACCGCGGGCGACGGCGACCAGGCCGTACGACGGGCCAAGGCCGCCGGGCCGGACGTTCTGGTGCTCGACCTCAACCTGCCCGCCAAGCCGGGGGTCCAGGTCTGCAAGGAACTCGTCGGCCACAACCCGGCGTTGCGCGTCCTGGTGCTGTCCGCGAGCGGTGAGCACGCCGACGTACTGGAGGCGGTGAAGTCGGGCGCGACCGGCTATCTGCTGAAGTCGGCCTCGACCGAGGAACTGCTCGACGCGGTGCGCCGTACGGCCGTCGGCGACCCGGTGTTCACGCCGGGCCTGGCCGGACTCGTCCTCGGCGAGTACCGGCGGCTGGCCTCCGAGCCCGTGCCCGCCGCGGCGGACACCGAGCACCCCAAGGCCCCGCAGCTCACCGAGCGGGAGACCGAGGTACTGCGGCTGGTCGCCAAGGGCCTGAGCTACAAGCAGATCGCCGAACGCCTCGTCATCTCCCACCGCACCGTGCAGAACCACGTGCAGAACACCCTCGGCAAGCTCCAGCTGCACAATCGCGTGGAACTCGTGCGGTACGCCATAGAGCGCGGACTTGACGACGAGTAAACCAACCGCCCGCTGATTCACCGGAATTGCCCTTCCGACCCATCCCTTGGTGACCTGGATCACTATTAGCGTTGCCTCACCAGGCAACCGCGGCGAAGGGACATTTCCATGCGGGTCGGAGTACTGACCGGAGGCGGCGACTGCCCCGGGCTCAACGCCGTCATCCGGGCGATCGTCCGCAAGGGCGTGCAGGAGTACCACTACGACTTCGTCGGCTTCCGGGACGGCTGGCGCGGTCCTCTCGAGAACGACACCGTACGTCTGGACATCCCCGCCGTACGCGGCATCCTGCCCCGCGGCGGCACCATCCTCGGCTCCTCGCGCACCAATCCGCTGAAGCAGGAGAACGGCATCCGCCTCGTCAAGGAGAACCTCGCCAAGCAGGAGGTCGAGGCGCTCATCGTGATCGGCGGCGAGGACACCCTCGGGGTTGCCGCGCGGCTGTCCGACGAGTACGGCATGCCGTGCATCGGCGTCCCGAAGACCATCGACAACGACCTGTCCGCCACGGACTACACCTTCGGCTTCGACACCGCGGTCAGCATCGCCACGGAGGCCATCGACCGCCTGCACACCACCGCCGAGTCCCATATGCGCGTCCTGGTCTGCGAGGTCATGGGCCGGCACGCCGGCTGGATCGCCATCCACTCCGGGCTCGCGGGCGGCGCCAACGTCATCCTCATCCCCGAGCAGCGCTTCGACGTCGACCAGGTGTGCGCCTGGGTGACGTCCCGCTTCAAGGCGTCGTACGCCCCGATCGTGGTCGTCGCCGAGGGCGCCATGCCCAAGGACGGCGACATGGTGCTCAAGGACCAGTCCCTCGACTCCTTCGGGCATGTGCGGCTGTCCGGCGTCGGCGAGTGGCTGGCCAAGGAGATCGAGAAGCGCACCGGCAAGGAGGCCCGCACCACGGTCCTCGGGCACATCCAGCGCGGCGGCACGCCCAGTGCCTTCGACCGCTGGCTCGCCACCCGCTTCGGCCTGCACGCCATCGAGGCCGTCCGCGACGGCGACTTCGGCAAGATGGTCGCGCTGCGCGGCACGGACATCGTCCGCGTCCCGATCGCCGAGGCCACGGCCAAACTGAAGACGGTCGACCCGAAGCTGTACGAGGAGGTCGGGGTCTTCTTCGGCTGACAGCGACCGCTCGGTGCCGGGGCGTATGGGCCCCGGCACCGCCCGCCGGTTACGCCTGATCGAGCGCGACCACGGAAGTGAGCAGTTCCGCCACGATCCCCGTGCCGTTGAGTGTGAGCACCGACTCGGGATGGAACTGGGTCGAGGCGAACCCGGGCCCGCGCAACGCGTGCACCTCGCCGTTCGCGGCCCGGCCGACCTCGATGCCGTGCTCGGTCAGCTCCGCGTACGCCTCGTCGTCGCAGCGCGCCACGAAGCTGTTGTAGAAGCCGACCGTCTCCGGCCGCCCGAACAGGTCGATCGTCGTCTGCGCCCCCTGGTACGGCACTTCCTTCCGTACGATCTCCAGCCCCAGCTCGGCCGCGATCAGCTCGTGCCCGAGGCAGACGCCGAGGACGCCGTGGCCGTTCGCGGTGGTGCGGAGCACCTCGGCGGTGAGGCCACGCAGGAAGCTCATCTTGGGGTCCGCCAGGTCGCTCGGGTCGCCCGGGCCGGGGCCGAGGACGACCGGCCCTTCGTGCGCGAGGACCGCCTCCCGCAGTCCCGGCTCGTCGTAGCGCCGGACGGTGACGGTGAGGCCCGACGACCGCAGGACGTGCGCGAGCATCGCCGTGAAGGTGTCCTCCCCGTCGACGACCAGGGCGTGCCCGGTGAGCTCGTCGGAGCGCTCCTGCATCCGCAGCCAGAACGGCGCCAGCGAGGCCCGGCGCCCGTCGAGCGCGGCACGCACGCGTGGGTCCTCGGCGAGACGCACGCGCGCGTGCCGCTCACGCGGCCGGGACGGACGTACGCCCAAAGCCGTCAGCACACCCGCCGCCTTCGCATGGGTCTCCGCGACCTCGCTCGCCGGGTCCGAACCGCGTACGAGCGTGGCGCCGACCGGCACCCGCAGCCGGCCGTCGGCGTCGATGTCGGCGGTGCGGATGAGGATGGGGGAGTCCAGGGTCTGGGCGCCGCCGGAGTCCTTGCCGAGGAGGGCCAGCGCGCCCGCGTAGTAGCCCCGCCCGCCCACCTCGTGCCGCTCGATGACCCGGCAGGCGTTCTGCACCGGCGAGCCGGTCACCGTTGCCGCGAACATGGTCTCCTTCAGGACCTCCCGCACATCCAGCGAGGACCGGCCGCGCAACTCGTACTCGGTGTGGGCGAGATGGGCCATCTCCTTCAGCCGCGGCCCCACGACGACCCCGCCCATGTCGCCGACCGTGCACATCATCTTGAGCTCCTCGTCGACGACCATCGACAGCTCCTCGATCTCCTTGCCGTCGGCGAGGAAGTCCAGCAGATGCTCGGGGGTGGGGCCTTCGGCCGGGTAGCGGTACGTCCCACTGATCGGGTTCATCACGACCGTGCCGCCGGACATGCGGACGTGCACCTCAGGGCTCGCGCCGACCAAGGTGCGGTCCCCGGTGTGGACGACGAACGTCCAGTACGCGCCCCGTTCCCCCTCCAGGAGCCGCCGGAACAGCGCCAGCGCGTCGGCCCGTCCGAACCCCGGGATCTCACCCTCGTACGTCCGCCGGATGACGAAGTTGGCGCCCTCGCCCTGCCCGATCTCCTGGTGCAGCACGCGGCCGACGATCTCGGCGTACTCGTCGTCGTCGACGTCGAAGCCGCCGCCCTCGACGCGCACCTCGTGGGCGGGCAGGCTCGCGAGCGCCTCGTCCAGTGCAATGTCACATACCACCTCGGGCGTCAGCACCGCCAAGGGCGTCCCGTCGTCCCGCACATCGAACCCGCGCTCCCGAATCTGGCGAAAGGGGACCAGGACCAGGCCCTCGTCGGGGAGGTCGGCGAGGCGGTCGTATGCGGTGACCGGGCCGATCATGACCTCCACGGTCTCGTGATCGTGGCCCGGGGTGCGGCGGCGCAGCAGGGCGAACGGGCGGGGGTCGTCCAGCAAGCCGAGCAGGTTCATGGGTCCGTGCTCCTTCTCTGATGTCTCTGATGTCTCAGACGGAGAGGAGCGGCCCGGTCCCGGAAACGCCGAAGGCCGCCCCTCGGGCGGCCTTCGCGAAGTGGTGCGTACGCGCAGTCAGTGGGCCGCCGGAGTAGCGGTCCACCACCAGTTCTGGATCGAGTGCGCGAACATGGGGCGCACCTTACCCCAAGTCCCGGCGGACGGGATGTCTCATCTTCTGGGCAGCGGCCTGAGACCACGACATCACCCCGTAATGTTGACGTCGTGACCGTGAACGCTAAGACCAGCGCGAGCGCTGGCAACACCTGGCGAGACCTGCCCGCGGCGCAGCAGCCCGAGTACCCCGACCTTGAGGCTCTGCGCGCAGTCGTTGCGGACCTCGAGTCGTATCCGCCGCTCGTCTTCGCGGGCGAGTGCGACCAGCTGCGCGCCCGGATGGCGGCCGTCGCCAAGGGAGAGGCGTTCCTTCTCCAGGGCGGCGACTGCGCCGAAGCCTTCGACGCGGTGTCCGCGGACCAGATCCGCAACAAGCTCAAGACCCTGCTCCAGATGGGCGCCGTGCTGACGTACGCCGCGTCCGTGCCCGTGGTGAAGGTCGGCCGCATCGCCGGCCAGTACTCCAAGCCGCGCTCCAAGAACACCGAGACCCGCGGCGGCGTGACCCTGCCGACGTACCGCGGCGACTCGGTCAACGGGTTCGACTTCAACGAGGCCGCCCGCGTCCCGGACCCCGAGCGCCTGAAGCGGATGTACAACGCCTCCGCCTCCACGCTCAACCTGGTGCGCGCCTTCACCACCGGTGGCTACGCGGATCTGCGCCAGGTGCACGCCTGGAACCAGGACTTCGTGAAGTCGTCCCCGTCCGGCCAGCGCTATGAACAGCTGGCGCGCGAGATCGACCAGGCGCTGAACTTCATGCACGCCTGCGGGGCCGACCCGGAGGAGTTCAAGACGGTCGAGTTCTACTCGTCGCACGAGGCGCTGCTGCTGGACTACGAGTCGGCGCTGACCCGCGTGGACTCGCGCACCGGGCAGCTGTACGACGTCTCCGCGCACATGGTGTGGGTTGGTGAGCGCACCCGGCAGCTCGACGGCGCGCACATCGAGTTCGCCTCGCGGATCCGCAACCCGATCGGCATCAAGCTCGGCCCGACCACGACGGCCGAGGAGGCGCTGCAGTACATCGAGCGCCTGGACCCGGACCGTGAGCCGGGCCGGCTGACCTTCATCGTGCGGATGGGCGCGGACAAGATCCGCGACCGGCTGCCGGAGCTGGTGGAGAAGGTCACGGCGTCGGGTGCGACGGTGGCCTGGGTGACCGACCCGATGCACGGCAACACCTTCGAGGCGGCCTCCGGCCACAAGACCCGCCGCTTCGACGACGTGCTCGACGAGGTCAAGGGCTTCTTCGAGGTCCACAAGGGCCTGGGCACCCACCCGGGCGGCATCCACGTCGAGCTCACCGGTGACGACGTCACCGAGTGCGTGGGCGGCGGCGACGAGATCTTTGTCGACGATCTGCACCAGCGCTACGAGACGGCCTGCGACCCCCGCCTCAACCGCAGCCAGTCTCTCGACCTGGCCTTCCTTGTCGCCGAGATGTACAGGGACCAGTGACGGTAGCGCCTGTTACAGGGGCATGAAGTAGGGCGTGGATCACATACGATCCACGCCCTACAGCACTTTTGGGCTGCCTGTGCGGCGGGTAAGGTTAGGTTAGCCTCACCGATCATCGGGACGGCACGACCTTACGAATTCCCGTCGGGAGGTGAACCGCGTGTACGTCTGCAACTGCTTCGGTGTGACCGAGGCGCAGGTGAAGAAGCACGCGGAGGGCGGAGCCTGCACCCCCCGCCAGATAGCCTCGGCCTGCAAGGCCGGCACGGACTGCGGGTCGTGCGTCCGCCGGATCCAGGCACTGCTGGGCAGGGGTTCCTGCCCGCGCCGCGAGCTGGCCGACCAGGGTGAGCCGGTCCTCGCTGAGCTGGACGAAGCGGCCTGAGCGGGTAGCGCCCCGAAGGGGCGCGGGGAACTGCGCGACCAGCCACGACGGCGCCGCAGTCGGCTGTCGGCCCTTCCCGCGGAGCGTTCAGCTGGGCTGCTCGATCTGCTGTGCGATGTACAGCGCCTCGCCGAGCTTGTCGATGAGTTGCAGCTGCGTGTCCAGATAGTCGATGTGGTGCTCCTCGTCCTCGAGGATCGACTCGAAGATGTTCGCGGACGTGATGTCGCCCTTGGTGCGCATCACCTCGATACCTCGCTTGAGGCGGTCGATCGCCTCGACCTCCACCTGCCGGTCGGCCTGGAACATCTCGGTGACCGTCTGGCCGACCCGCACATGGAACAGCCGCTGGTAGTTGGGCAGGCCGTCCAGCATGAGGATGCGCTCGGTGATCTTGTCCGCGTGCTTCATCTCGTCGATGGACTCTTCACGCGTGTACTTGGCGAGCTTGGTCCAGCCGTTGTTGTCCTGGATCCGGTAGTGCAGCCAGTACTGGTTGATCGCCGTCAGCTCGCCGGTGAGCTGTTCGTTCAGAAACTCGAGAACCTCGGGGTCGCCCTGCATCGCAGAGGCTCCTTCCAAGCGGGGAACTGGCAGGTTGCGCCGCATCCTTGCACCGGCGACGAAGATCGTCCAGTAAGTCTTCACTTAGTAAGTAAGGGCATGCTTAGTCCGATATGTACGGTCGAGGGCGGTCAGGCGCACTGCCTCGGGTCTGTCAGGATGGAGACATGGGTCAGCCGGTGGAGAGCGAATCTGGAGGAACGGCACAGCCGGAGCTTCCGCCGGGGCAGCGAGTGCAGCGCGGCTGGCCGGTCACGCACTACGGTCCTGTCCCCAAGTTCCGGCCCGAGCGCTGGGAGTTCAGGGTCTTCGGCGCGACCGCGGACGGCGAGAAGGACTCCTGGACCCATGAGGAGTTCACGGCCCTGCCGTACACCACCGTCGTGGCCGATCTGCACTGCGTGACGAAGTTCAGCATGCTCGGCGCGGAATGGGGCGGGATTCCGGCCCGTACGATCCTCGAGATCGCCCCGCCCGCACCCGAGGTCACCCATGTGATGGTGTGGGCGGAGTACGGATTCAGCTCCAACCTGCGCCTCGAGGACTTCGCCGCCGAGCGCACGATCTTCGCCACCCACAAGGACGGCGAACTCCTCACCGCCGAGCACGGCTTCCCGCTCCGTCTCGTCGTCCCCCATCTGTACGCCTGGAAGGGCCCCAAATGGGTGCGCGGGGTGGAGTACATGACCGCCGACCGCCGTGGCTTCTGGGAGGAGCGCGGCTATCACAACCTCGGCGATCCATGGAAAGAGCAGCGGTACTCCTACCAGGAGGAGCCCGGGGACGGCCCCGAGCTCTGAGTCCTCCCGGCGTACCGGTCAGTGGTGGTACTGGTGCACCACCGCATGCCCCTTGCCCCGGCCGATCATCCACTTGTTGACCGGCGTCGTCAGGACGAAGGCGACGGCCGGCGCGATCGCCGGCACCCACCAGAACAGCGCGTCGTCGAGCCCGGCGTCCACGGTGACCGTGACTGGCGCCGAGGTGCCGTCCGCGCCGGTAAGCTCGTTGCCGGTTACTACGACAACCATGCAGGGAGCCCCGGATGGCCGTCTTCAACGTGATCTTCTCGGAGGCCGCGGCGCGCGTGCGCGACAGTCTTCCGGACGACCGCCTTGAGGTGCTTCAGCGCGGGCTTGCCATACTGGCCAAGGATCCCCGCACCAAGATCTCCGCGGCGATTTCCGGCGACGAGAACACACGCTCGCTCGCGCTGACCCACACCATGGCAGTCGAGTACGTCATCAGTGACGGTCTCCTGATCGTGCTCGTGGTCCACCTCGTCGACACGTCGCACGTCCTGTTCGAGACCGAGGACTGATCCGGCGCCTCAATCGCGGAGTTTCTTCAGCCGCTCCACGTCCGCCGCGTGCCCCTGCTTGCCGCCGGGCGTCTCGATGATCAGCGGGACGCCCTCGGTGGCGGGGTGGGTCATCAGTGCGCGGAACGGGTCCTCGCCGATGTGACCGGCGCCGATGTTCTCGTGGCGGTCCTTGTGGGCGCCGACCACGTCCTTGGAGTCATTGGCGTGGATCAGCTTCAGCCGGCCCTCGCCGACCGTGTCCACCAGCAGATCGAGCGTCTGGTGCATACCGCTCGGCCCGGTCAGGTCGTGTCCGGCGGCGAAGATGTGGCAGGTGTCCAGGCAGACGCCCAGCATCGGATGGGCGTCCAGTGCCTCGAAGTACGGCCCGAAGTCCCAGGTGCGGGAGCAGAGCGAGGAACCCTGGCCCGCCGTCGACTCCAGCAGCAGATACGGGTCGTCGTCGTGGGTCAGCTCGTCCAGCAGCGGCAGCAAATACTCGCGTACCTGCTTCAGCGCCACGGCACGGTCCCGGCCGCCGGTCGCGCTGCCCGTGTGCACGACAACGCCCAGCGCCCCGATCTCCCGCCCGCGCCGCAGCGCGTGCCGCAGGGACTCCACCGACCTCTCCGCGGTCGCCTCGGTGTGCGAACCGAAGTTGATCAGATACGGGGCATGGACGTACGCCGGGATCGACTCGGCGGCGCAGGCCGCCCGGAACTCCTCGTCCTGCCGCGGGTTTCCGACGGGCGTGGCCCAGCCGCGCGGGTTGGCGACGAAGACCTGCACGGTCTCGGCCTTGAGGTCGCGGGCGTACGTCAGGCCTACGGAGTTCAGGCCCCCGGCGACGGGGACATGCCCGCCGACGGGGTTGCGCGGTTGCTTGCCGGTCATTCTGTTCGCGGGTCCCGTCAGCGGATCTGGATGGTGATCGTCGACCCCTTGGGAGCCGTCTTGCCACCCTTCACGGACTGCTTCTTGACGGTGTCGCCGAAGAGCCCGAGCAGACCGCGGTCCTCGTCGACCTGGAAGCCGGCGGCCTCCAGTTCGGCCTTGGCGTCGTCGACGCTGTCGCCGACCACGTCCGGGACCTCGACCATCTCCGGGCCCTTGGACAGCGTCAGCGTCACCGTGTCGCCCTCGGCGGCCTCGCTGCCGGGGGCCGGGGACTGGCGGGCGACCTGGCCCTTGTCGAACTCCGAGGTGACCTGCTCGGCGGCGACCCGCACCTTCAGGCCGGCCTCCTCCAGCTCCGCCATTGCGTCCTCCAGGCTCGCACCGGCGACGTCGGCGACCTCCACCGGGCTGCCCTTGCTGACGGTGAGCGCGACCGCGGAGCCGGAGCGCCGGGTGGTGCCCGAGCCCGGGTCGGTGCTGATCACGAAGCCCGCCTCGACGTCCTCGCTGAACTCCCGGGTGACCATGCCCGGTGCCAGCCCTTCCTGCTTCAGCACGGACCGCGCCCGGTCGAGCCGGTAGCCCTCCACATCGGGCACCTGCACGTTCTGCGGGCCGTCGGAGATCGTGAGCGTCACGGAGTCGTTCTGCCGTATCCGGTCGCCCACCTCCGGCTCGGTGCTGATGACCGAACCGCGCTTCACGGTGTCGCTGTAGGCGTGCTTGACCTGGCCGACCTCAAGACCGGCCGACTCCAGCCGGTCCCGGGCCTGCGCCTCCGTCTTCGTCACCAGCGCCGGGACCCGGGTGAACTGGCCGGAGTTGATGTACCAGATACCGGCGCCCACGCCGAAGACCAGCAGGACGGCCGCGATGATCGTGAACAGCCGTCCCCGGGGCGGAGCGGAGCGGCGCGACGGCAGGGGCGGCGGGCTCTGGAAGCGGCTCGTGCGGTGGACCTCGGGCTCGTCCTCGTTCACCGGGAGGGTCAGCGCACGCGGGATCACGCTCGTGCGGTCGTCGGCGTTGAGGTGCTCGGACGCGATCGCCTGGGGCGGCACCGCGTCCAACTGGTCCGCGCTGAGCGCGCCGCGGGTCTCGCGCGCGTGGGCGAGCAGCGCCACGGCGTCGTACGGCCGGATGTCGGGGTTGCGGGCGGTGGCCGACGCCATCAGCTCGTCCAGCTCGTACGCCAGCCCCGGGACGGCGGCCGACGGGGGCGGTACGTCCTCGTGCAGGTGCTTGTAGAGCACGATCGCGGGGTTGTCGCCCTGGTGCGGCCGGTCGCCCGTCAGCATCTCGTAGAGCATCACGCCGCACGCGTACACGTCGACGCGCGGGTCGGTGGTGCCGTGCTCGATCTGCTCGGGGGCGAGATAGGAAACCGTGCCGAGGACCGCGCCGGTGGTGTTGGTGACCGTGTCCACGGCCCGCACCAGCCCGAAGTCGGCGACCTTGACCCGGCCGTCGTCTCCTATCAGCACGTTCTCCGGCTTCATGTCCCGGTGCACGAAACCGGCGCGGTGCGCGGCGCCCAGCGCGGCGAGCACCGGCTCCAGGATGTCGAACGCGGCGCGCGGCTGGAGCGCCCCGCGTTCGCGCAGCACGTCACGGAGCGTGCAGCCCGCGACGTACTCCATGGCCAGATAGACGTACGACCCGTCGGTCCCCTGGTCGAAGACCTGCACCACGTTCGGATGAGCCAGCCGCGCCACGGACTTCGCCTCGCGGATGAACCGCTCCACGAAGGAGCCGTCGGCCGCGAGCGTGGGGTGCATCACCTTGAGGGCGAGGACACGGTCGAGCCGGGTGTCCACGGCCCGGTAGACCGTGGCCATCCCGCCGACGGCGATCCGCGCGTCCACGCGATAGCGGCCGTCGAGCACCTGCCCGACCAACGGGTCCTGAAGGGTCGTATCCACGCAGGTGAGTCTACGAGCCACCGCTGACACAACCGCCGTTTCGGTCGTGATAGGGGCTCTACTGCAGCCGAGCTGTGACGCACGTCGCACGTACGGGATCAGAAGGCGGGGCGCTCGGGGTCCAGCCGTGCCATGCCCTCCGCCGGAGAGGACGCCTCCGCGAAGTGACGGCGCGGAATCCGCCCAGCCCGATAAGCCAGCCGCCCCGCCTCCACCCCGCTCCTCATGGCGGCGGCCATCAGCGCCGGCTCCTGCGCCCGCGTCACCGCCGAGGCGAGCATCACACCGGCGCACCCCAGCTCCATCGCGAGCGCCGCGTCCGACGCCGTACCGGCTCCCGCGTCCAGAATCACCGGCACGCGCGCGTGCTCCACGATCAGCTGGAAGTTGTGCGGGTTGCGGATGCCGAGTCCGGAGCCGATGGGCGAGCCGAGCGGCATGATCGCGGCGCAGCCGGCGTCCTCCAGCTTCCGTGCCAGCACCGGGTCGTCGTTGGTGTACGGCAGCACCGTGAACCCGTCGTCCACCAGCGTCTCGGCCGCCTCCAGCAGCTCGATCGGGTCGGGCAGCAGGGTGCGCTCGTCGGCGATGACCTCCAGCTTGACCAGGTCGGTGCCGAGCGCCTCCCGGGCCAGCCGGGCGGTGAGCACGGCTTCTCCGGCGGTGAAGCAGCCCGCCGTGTTCGGCAGCACCCGGATGCCGAGCCGCTCCAGCACCGACAGCACCGAACCGTGCACATCGGGGTTCACCCGCCGCATCGCGACCGTCGTCAGCTCCGTGCCGGAGGCGACGAGCGCCCGCTCAAGGACCTCCAGGCTGGGCGCACCGCCCGTCCCCATGATGAGACGGGACGAGAAGGCCGTACCGCCGATGACAAAGGGATCGTCAGCCATGGTCAGCCTCCTTGGACGGCGGTGAGGACTTCGACGCGGTCTCCCTCGGAGAGGGACGTGGCGGACCACTCCGCGCGCGGGACGACGGTTTCGTTCAGGGCGGCGGCCACTCCGGAGGGCGCCGCGGTGAGGGACTTCACGAGGGTGTCGAGGGCGGTGCCGTCGGTGACCTCCCGACGCTCACCGTTGATCCAGACGATCATGCGGGCAGCTCCGTGAGTGCGCCGAAGCGCTTCGGGGTGAAGGGGCGGGCCTCGTCCGGGAGTTCACCGGTGGCCAGCGCGTGGGCCATGGCGTCGCCGGTGACCGGTGTGAGCAGCACGCCGTTGCGGTAGTGGCCGGTGGCCAGCAGGAGTCCCGGGAGGTCCGTCGGGCCGAGCAGCGGCGCGTTGTCGGGGGAGCAGGGGCGCAGTCCGGCCCGGGTCTCCGTCAGCGGCAGCTCGGTGAGGCCGGGGACCAGCTCGTGCGCGTCGCGCAGCAGCTCGTAGACGCCGCCCGCCGTCACCGTCGTGTCCCAGCCCAGCTCCTCGCTGGTCGCGCCGATGACCAGCTCGCCGTTCGCGCGCGGCACCAGGTAGACATGGCTGCCGCGGACCACGGCGCGCACGGTCCGGCTCAGGAACGGCGCGCACCGCTCCGGCACGGTCAGCCGCACCACCTGCCCCTTCACGGGCCGTACCGGCGGCAGTACGTCCTCCGGGACGCCCGCGAGCCGCCCGCTCAGGCTGCCCGCGGCGAGGACGACCTGCCCCGCGCCCACGGCCCTGCCGTCGCGCGTGACGACACCGGCCGCCCGCTCCCGTACGACCGACAGCCGCTCGGCCCAGGTCCGGTGGAAGACCACTCCGGCCCGCTCGCACACGGCCACCAGCGCACCGGCGAGGCGCCGCGGGTCGATCTGGTGGTCGCCGTCGACGCGCAGCCCGCCGCGCACACCGGGCGCGAGCATCGGCTCCAGACGCCGGCACTCCCGCCCGGACAGCCACTCGGAGTCCAGCCCCGACGCCCGTTGCAGCGCGTGCAGTTCGCGCAGATGGGCGCGGTCGTCGGCGTCCAGGGCGACGGCGAGCGTGCCGCACTGGCGGTAGCCGAGGTCGTGGCCGGTCAGCTCGGTGAGCTCGGCCGCGAAGTCCGGGTAGCGGCGGGCCGAGGCGAGGTTCAGGCCGAGCAGGGTCTGCTCGCCGTAGTGCAGTTCCGTGACGGCGGCCAGCATCCCGGCCGCCACCTGCGCGGCTCCGCCGCCCGGCTCGGGATCCACGACGGCCGTGGCGAACCCGCGCTGCGCGGCCCGCCACGCCGTGACCAGGCCGATGATTCCGCCCCCGATGACAAGGACGTCCGCGGTGTCGGACGTGGCGTTGTCGAACGTAGCTGTGTCGGACGTATGCGACATGGGCGTCCAGCCCCTCCCTTCGCCGGCATGACCCGGATCAGGTTCGTACGGTCGGAGGCCGCCAGCCTCCCTCTCAGCCCGGTGCGTCCGGGCTCCCGCGAGTGCTCTACGTTGGCCACCCTAGCCCTTGGTTCCGCGCCTCTGTAAGGGAGCCTCTTGTCATGCCCCGCTCGCTCGACGGCCTCGTCCTGGCGCCTGTCGCCGACCAAGCCCCAGGTCAGGTGGGTACGCGCACGCGGTTCACCTACCACGAGGAGGACGGGACGATCTGGGCCGAGTACGCGGGCGGGGACGTCGTACGCGGGCATCTGGTGGGTACCCGTGAGGGCGACCGCCTCGACTTCCGGTACGTGCAGCTCAAGGGCGACGGGACGACGTCCTCCGGGCACTGCGTGTCGACGGTCGTGGAGCTGCCGGACGGCCGGGTGCGGCTCAAAGAGACCTGGGAGTGGGAGTCGCAGCCGGGCAGCGGGACGAGTGTGGTGGAGCAGGTCGACGAGGATTGTGGAGCAGGTCACTGAACCCGGCCGCTGACTGACGGATCGTCAGTTGTCTATGGTGATCAGGTGAGCGAGCAGACGCAGCAACGAGGCACGTCACAGCCGCGACGCGTGGTCGTGGCCGGCGCGGGCATGGCCGGGGTGCAGACGGCCGTCGCCCTGCGCGAAATGGGCTTCACCGGCACCGTGACGCTGATCGGCGCCGAGCCGCACCAGCCGTACGACCGGCCGCCGCTGTCCAAGGCCGTACTGCTCGGCAAGGCCGAGGGCTCCGCCTTCGACGTGGACTTCGAAGCGCTCGGCATCGAACTGCAGCTGGGGCGCGAGGTGCTGGGTGTGCGCCCCGCCGACCACGAGCTGGACACCGAGGCCGGGCCTGTCCCGTACGACGTCCTGGTCCTCGCCACCGGTGCGGAACCGATCCGGCTGCCGGGCGCCGAGGGCGTCCCCGGCGTCCATCTGCTGCGCACCCTGGACGACGCCGAGCGGCTGCGGCCGGTGCTCGCCCGGCAGCACGACATCGTGGTCGTCGGCGCGGGCTGGATCGGCGCGGAGTTCGCCACGGCGGCGCGCGAGGCGGGCTGCGCGGTGACCGTCGTGGAGGCCGCCGACCGGCCGCTCGCGGGAGCGCTGCCCGCCGAGGTGGCCGCGCCGATGGCCGCCTGGTACGCCGACAGCGGCGCGGTGCTGCGGACGCACGCGCGCGTGGAGCGCGTCGAGCCCGGCACGGTCGTCCTCGACGACGGCTCACGGCTGCCCGCGGACGCGGTCGTGGTCGGCATCGGCGCCCGGCCCGCCACCGCCTGGCTCGCCGGTTCGGACATCAAGCTGGGCAAGCACGGCGAGGTCGTGGCCGACGACCGGCTGCAGACCTCCGTCCCGGACGTCTACGCGGTCGGCGACTGCGCCTCCTTCCCTTCGGGAAGGTATGGCGAGCGCCTGCTGGTCCACCACTGGGACAACGCCCTCCAGGGGCCGCGCACGGTCGCGGCGAACATCATCGGCGAGGCCCCCGCGGTGTACGACCCGGTCCCGTACTTCTGGTCGGAGCAGTTCGGCCGCTTCGTCCAGTACGCCGGTCACCACGCGTCCGCCGACACGACCCTGTGGCGCGGCGACCGCTCCGGCCCGTCCTGGACGGTGTGCTGGCTCCGCGAGAACCGCCTGGTCGCCCTGCTGGCGGTGGGCCGCCCCAGGGACCTGGCGCAGGGACGGCGGCTGATCGAGGCGGGCGCGGAGATGAATCCGGTACTGATCTCGGATCCGGCGCGACCGCTGAAGACGGCGACGGCGACGGCGTAAGGAGTTCGTGTGGGCGCAACGGCTGTCATGGCGTAACGCGTTCGCGCAGGTCGGACGGGTCTGGCTTCCGACTGTCAGTCCGGGATGGCACGCTTGTCCCGTGACCGAGATTGACGCAAAGATCGATGCTCTCGTCCCCGCCTGGCTCACCCTGCCCGACATCGCGGAAATGCTCGATGTCGAGGTGACCCGCGTCCGGCAGCTGGTCAAGGACGGCCAGCTCATCGCCGTACGCCGTGGTGAGAACCGCGCGCTGCACGTCCCCGCCGCCTTCATCGACGGGACCGAGCAGAAGGTGGTCAAGGGCCTGTCCGGGACCCTGACGCTCCTGCGGGACGACGGCTTCACCGACGAAGAGATGCTGGAGTGGCTCTTCACCCCCGACGAGAGCCTGCCCGGCACCCCCGCGCAGGCACTGAGCGAGAACCGCGGCACGGAGGTGAAGCGCCGCGCCCAGGCGCTCGCCGTCTGATCACCGCACGCTGACCTGAACACGTCCGGCGTATGGGCCGCGGCCCGCGAAGGCCACGGCCACGGTCCAGTGCGGCCCACAGCGGCCGACGAGCGGCCTTGGCAGCCGACGGACACCCGCGACGACACGCGCCGCGGCCCGTACGCCACCGACCATCACCGTGGCCCGTTGCGCCACCGACAAACAGGGGACACCCATGCCCGACACCGCCGCCACGCCGCGCGACCGGCTCGCCGATGCCCGCGTCTACCTGTGCACGGACGCCCGCAAGAGCCAGGGCGACCTGCCCGAGTTCCTCGACGCGGTCCTGGCGGGCGGCGTCGACATCGTGCAGCTGCGGGACAAGGGCATGGAGGCGGCGGAGGAACTGGAGCACCTTCAGGTCTTCGCCGACGCCTGCGCCCGGCACGGCAAGCTCCTCGCGGTCAACGACCGGGCGGACGTCGCCCACGCCGCCCGCGCCGACGTACTCCATCTCGGCCAGGGCGATCTGCCCGTCCCGGCGGCCCGTGCGATCCTCGGCGACGACATCCTCATCGGCCGCTCGACACACGCCGGGTCCGAGGCGACCGCGGCCGCGGCCCAGGACGGCGTGGACTACTTCTGCACCGGCCCGTGCTGGCCCACCCCCACCAAGCCCGGCCGCCACGCGCCCGGCCTCGACCTGGTCCGCCACACCGCCGCCCTCGGCACCGACCGCCCCTGGTTCGCCATCGGCGGCATCGACCTGGCCAACCTCGACGAGGTGCTGGAAGCGGGCGCCCGCCGGGTCGTCGTCGTACGGGCCATCACGGAGGCGGCGGATCCGGGGGCCGCGGCGGCGGAGTTCGCGAAGCGGCTGAGGGCGGCGTAGCGCGTAACGCAATGTTTGTCCGATGGGTGGACAGTAAGACGACAAATCGGGCAAATTTCCGGGGTCCGGTTGGGGGACCGACGCGCCCCCACTAACCTGCCCGTATGGCCCTCGGAACCGCATCCACCAGGACTGACCGCGCACGCACCGTGCGTGACATGCTCGCAGCCGGCAAGACGACGTACTCGTTCGAGTTCTACGCGCCGAAGACCCCCAAGGGCGAGCGGAGCCTGTGGAACGCGCTGCGCAGGGTCGAGGCGGTCGCCCCCGACTTCGTCTCGGTGACCTACGGCGCCGGCGGCTCCACGCGAGCGAGCACGGTCAAGGAGACGCAGCAGATCGTCGCCGACACCACCCTCACGCCGGTCGCCCACCTCACCGCGGTCGACCACTCCGTCACCGAGCTGCGCAATGTCATCGGCCAGTTCGCCGACGCCGGCATCCGCAACATGCTGGCCCTGCGCGGCGACCCGCCCGGCGACCCCATGGGCGACTGGGTGCCGCACCCGAAGGGCCTCGCCTACGCCGCCGAACTCGTCCAGCTCATCAAGGAGTCGGGCGACTTCTGTGTCGGCGTCGCCGCCTTCCCGGAGATGCACCCGCGCTCCGCCGACTGGGACACGGACGTCGCGCACTTCGTCGACAAGTGCCGGGCCGGCGCCGACTACGCGATCACGCAGATGTTCTTCCAGCCGGAGTCGTATCTGCGTCTGCGTGACCGTGTCGAGGCCGCCGGCTGCGCGACCCCGGTCATTCCCGAGGTGATGCCGGTCACCAGCGTCAAGATGCTGCAGCGGTTGCCGCAGCTCAGCAACGCGGCCATCCCGGCCGTTCTGAAAGAGCGGATCCTCACAGCAAAAGACGATCCGGCCGCTGTACGCTCGATCGGGATCGAGTTCGCCACGGAGTTCTGTGCGCGGCTGCTGGCCGAGGGAGTGCCCGGGTTGCACTTCATCACTCTCAACAACTCCACGGCGACACTGGAAATCTACGAAAACCTGGGCCTGCACCACCCACCGCAGGCCTAGACCGGCCACACCGGTATACGACACACTGCGTAGCGGCCACTGGGAGAGGGGCGTACATGGGCTGGACGGTCCTCTACATCGCGTTCGGCATCGTCGCGCTGTGGCTGCTCGGCGAGGTGCTGCTGCAGTACAAGGCACGGCTGCGCTGGCGGGTGCTCGCCTTCGTCGGCTTCCTCGGCGTCGTCCTCGGTGTGCTGCTCGCCAACGTGATCGTCATCGGTCTGGGAGCGGCTGCCTTCGCGGTCGGCCAGACGTACGTGACGCTGTCCTTCCGCAGCGGCTTCGCGGCCGGCTGGGCGGTCGCTGGCCGTCCGTCGTTCGGCGGGAGCAAGCGCCGCCGCGGTGAGCCGGACCGCCAGGACCCGACGCTGGAGGTCACCGACCTCCAAGCGGCCGACGGCGGTTACGGCCCCGACAACCTCAAGTACGGCCAGGGCAACGCCGGTTACGACCAGGACGACGACTACGACCGCGACGACGTCTTCACCCCGGCGCGCGCCACCGATCCCACGGCCGCCGAGACGACCTCGGTCTACGAGCCCCAGCCCCTGCCGGACGACACCGGTTCCTACGGCATATACAGCGACACCTCCGCCTACCCGGCCGGCGCGGACCCGTCGTACGCGGCCGCCGGCCAGACCCAGGACCAGTACGCGGCGGCGGCCCAGGGCGCCGACCAGGCCTACGCGTACGACTACTCGGGCTACGACCAGCAGCAGTACGGCTACGACGCCAACGGCCAGCAGCAGTACGCCGCCTACTCCGACCCGTACATCGGCACCCAGACCTACGACGGCTCCGGGTACGACGCCAACGCCACCTACGGCGGCCAGCAGCAGTACGGCCAGCAGGGCTACGGCCAGGACCAGTACGCCACCGGCGAGTACGGCTCGCAGACCCCGCCCGGCGGTGTGTGGGTTCCGCAGCAGCGCACCGACGAGGCCTACGGCGGCGAACTGCCGCCGGAACAGCCGTATCCGTACCAGGGCGACGGGCAGCCGCAGGGGAACGGATACGACGAGCAGCAGTACCGGTTCTGAGGCGCCCTCAGCTCACTGAGAGCCCCGGAAGTCCGGTCCCTCGACGATCAGTCCGGCGACCAGCGCTCCCGACATGCCCGCGTGCGGGAGACCTCCGCCGGGGTGCGACCAACCGCCGACCGTGAACAGCCCTGGTATCGCTGTGCTGTTGGCCGGGTGCAGCATGGTCCCCTCCGCCGCGGCCAGCGCGGGTGCGGGGACGCCACCGCCCTCGGCGCCGGTCTCCTGGCGGGTGTGCTCCGGCGTACGGACCTCGCGCCACAGTGTCCGCTCGCGCAGCCCCGGTATCGCGCGCTCGGCCTCGTTGACCATCCGGTCCGCGAAGGCGTCGGCGGCGCCGGGCGCGGTCCAGTCGTGGTGTGTCAGGGACGGCACCGTCGCCGTGAGCACCACCGCTTCGTGGGCGTCGTCGGGACGCAGCGCCGGGTCGTCCGGCCGGTCGATCCGGACCGTCGGCCGAGCGGGCGGCTCACCCAGCCCGAAGAGGTCCAACTCGCCCTCCCGGTCCGGGGTGTGTACCACCGTGCGGTGCGCGGCCCCCGCCTCCCGCGCTCCGCGCAGCGCCAGGCAGACCACGACCCGGCCGGGGGCCATGCCCTCGGGGTGGGGCTCGACGGCCTCCGGTGGGTACAACGCGTGCCCGCGCAGCAGATCGGCCACGCGCCAGGGGCCGTTACCGACGACCGTGTCCGCCTCCGCCACACTCCCGTCGGCGAGTTCCACGCCCGCCGCCCGGCCGTCCTTCTCCACGACCCCGGTGACCTCGGCACCGAAGTGGAACTCGACCTTGCGGGCCAGGCACCGCTCGTACACCGCGCGCGCCAACTCCCGCATACCGCCGCGGACATACCAGGTGCCGAAGGCATGCTCCATGTAGGGCAGCACGGCCGCGCTCGCCGGGGCGACGCGCGGATCCAGGCCGTACGCCAGCGCGTGGCTCTCCAAAAGGGCGGTGAGCCGGGGGTCGCGCAGCTCCCAGGCGGCGATCTCGGCGAGTGTGCCGGCCCTGCGGGTGCGCAGCAGGCGCTTGTGCGGGACCGCCGGGTAGGGCTCGCGCTCGGCCAGCACCGACCAGTTCGGCCACAGGGGCTCCTCCAGGAGCGGCCGGCGCGTGCGGTCCCAGGCCTCGCGGGCCCGGACCAGGAAGTCGCCCCAGCGGGCGCCCGCGCCGGCGCCCAGCGCCTCGTCCAACGCCGCGACGACGCCCGCGCGCGACGCGTTCGGCAGGGACACCTCGGTGCCGTCCGCGAAGACATGCCGCGCCGACGGGTCGACCTGGGTCAGCTCGACGCACGCCTCCAGCGGCTCCTTGCCGGTCTTGAGGAACAGGTCGCGGTAGACCGCGGGCAGCGGCAGCGTCCCGGGGCCGGTGTCGAAGGCGAACCCGTCGCGCTCGAGGCGGCGCACCGCACCGCCGTACGTCTCCGTCCGCTCGTACACCGCCACCCGGTGGCCCGCGACGGCCAGCCGGGCGGCAGCCGCCAGCGCGCCCATCCCGGCGCCGATCACCGCAATTCGTGCCATGCCAGGGACTTTATCGGCCGCCACTGACAATGCCGTCGCGGGAGGTCGGTCGCCCCGGCCTCGCCGGTCGCCTCGGCCCAGGCGCCAGCGGCCCCGGGCCGGAGGGAGTACCTGGGCCCGCGTGCGCAGGACTGAGTACATGTACCTAGTGAGTGAGATGAGTACGCGCGCGGATGGGGCCCAACCTGCGAGAACGAGAGAGTGGGGGCACGGAAAGGGGCACGGTCCGGCACCGGCGACACGGGGCGCCGGAACGGAGCGGGCCACGATCCGCTCCTTCCGCCGGCCCCGGTCGGCGGGAGCGAGACGGGGGACCCGGGGGAACGACCGAAACGGGGTCCAACGGGGGATACGGGGGACAACGGGGGAGCACGAGGAAGCGCCGGTTCGATGGTGGCCCGCGGGGGACGCGGCCATATCGGACCGGCGCTTTCCATTGCGCCTACTGCCTGGCGCCTTCCGCCTTCCGTCGGCGGTCTACTTCCTGCCGCTCACGCGCCCCTGGAGCAGCCGCGAGAGCGCCGCGTGCACATCGTCCAGTGACCGTTCCGGCTGGAAGGCCTGCCAGTCCAGCGCGGCCACCAGCACCATGCCGACCAGCGCGGACGCGGTCAGCGGGATGTCGATCTCGTCGCTGAACTCGCCGGCCTCGATGCCCGCACGCAGCACGTCCTCGATGACCGCCACGGCCTGCTGCCGGACCACCATGAGGGTGGACTGCCAGGACCGGTTGGTGCGCCACAGCTCGGCCACATACAGCTGGGTGAACGCCGGATAGCGGTCGATGAAGACGAGTCCGGCCCGGATCATCGCGTCCAGGGCGTCGACCCTGCTGCCGCCCTCCCGCGCCGTGCTGTCGGCCGCCTCCCGGAGGGAGGCGGTGAGGAGGCCCACGCCGTGCCGCAGCAACTCCTCGAAGAGGACCGACTTGCTGGCGAAGTTGTAGTAGACCGTGCCCTTCGCGACCCCGGCGCGTTCGGCGATCTCGTCCACGGTGGTGGCGGAGAAGCCCTGCTCGGCGATGAGCGTGACGGCTGCCTCGTAGAGCTTCTGCCGGGTGGCCTCGCGGCGCGTACTGACGCCCGACGTGGCGCTGCTGCGTTCCATGGCCCCGATTCTCACAGGAGCCGGCCCCGCCGGAGTCACCGGAGGCGTCACCGCGGGGCTCACAGGGTCAGCTCCGGGTGCAGCCGGTCCAGCGTCCACACCTGGCGGCGGCGGGCCGACAGGGCGGTCAGGGCGAGGGCGCCCGCGGTGAAGGCGGTGAGCACCACGCACGCGTGCCACACCGGTTCCAGGCCGCCGCCCGTGATGAGCCTCCTGAGGGCCTCGACGACGTAACTCATCGGCAGGAACGGATGGATCGCGTTGAAGAAGCCCGGACTCGTCTGCACCGGGTATGTGCCGCCCGCGGACGTCAGCTGGAGCATCAGGAACGCCAGGACGAGAATCCGGCCCGCCGCTCCGAAGCGGGCGTTCAGCCACTGCACGATCGCCGCGAAGCAGGCCGCCACCAGGAACAGGAAGCCCACCGTCCCGGCCGCCCGCGCCATCTCCAGGCCGACCGCCCAATGCAGCACCGCGACCAGGGCGACGGACTGGAGCACCCCGATCGCCACCACCGGCAGCCAGCCGGCCAGCGCGATCCGCCAGGCCGAGGCACCGGCGGCGAGCGCACGCCGGTTCATCGGCGTGATCAGCATGTAGGCCACCATCGCGCCCACCCACAGGGACAGCGGGATGAAGTACGGGGCGAAACCCGTGCCGTAGTTGGGCGCCTTGTGCAGGTCCTCGGAGACGAGCCGGACCGGGTCCGCCATCACCTGGGTGCGCCGGTCGCGGTCCCGCGTGCCGTAGTCGGGGATCTGCTCGGCGCCGTCGTGCAGCCCGCCCGCGAGCTTCCCCGAGCCGTCGACGAGCTTGTACATGCCGCCGCTGAGGTCGTCCGCGCCGGTCCTCAGCTCCCCGACGCCCTCGTCCAGGTCGATCGCGCCGGTCTTGGCGGTGCCGAGCCCCGAGTGCAGCTTCTTGGCACCCGCGGCGACCTTCGCGGCGCCCTTGTTGAGCTCGTTGATCTTGGTGACGGCGTCGTCGAGGTTCTCGGAGAGATGCGGTGCCCGGTCGGCGAGTGCCTGGGCCTGCTTCTGGAGCGTGGCGAGGTTCTTGTCGAGCTTCTTCAGGTCGCCGTCCTGGTCGGCGATCAGCGTGTTGAGGTCGTCGGCGATCTTCGCCACGTCGGTCGCGAGCTGCTCGGCCTTCTTCAGGTCGGCACAGGCGGCGTCGGCCAGGACGGCGTCCTCGCAGCGCCTCTTGTGTATGCCGTCCAGCGTCTCGGCCCCCGCGTGGGCGCCCTTGGAGGCGACCGGTGCGGCCTTCACCAGGGCGCCGAGGTGGTTGCGGATCGCGCCGGACGAGTCGGCGACCAGCCGGGCGGTGTCACCGATGGTCTTCTCGTTGCCCTTCAGGAAGGGCCCGATCCTGTCGTCGACTCCGTTGACCTTGTCGGCGAGCGTCTGTGTGCCCTCCGCGACCTGCTGCGAGCCGTCCTCCAGGTCGCCCGCGCCCTTGGTGAGCTTCTTGAGGCCCTTGGAGAGCGTGCCGCTGCCGTCCTTGGCGTCCTTCAGACCCGCCGCGAGATCCTTGGAGCCCTTCTCCGCCTTGCCGATGCCGCCCTTGAGCTTGTCGGCCCCGTTCGCCGCCTTGACCGTCTGTCCGTGGATGTCGGAGAACGAGATGAAGATCTTGTCGAGGAAGGACCGCGACGCCTTCGTGGACGCGGCCTGGCGCACCTCGCCGAACACCGTCCGCGAGATCTGCCCGACGATGTAGTTGTTCGCGTCGTTCGTCCGCACCTGAAGCGCGCCCGTCTCGGGCGACTCGCCCGCACTGGAGGCGATACGGGCACTGAAGTCGGCGGGCATGGTCAACGACAGGTAGTACGTGCCGTCCTCGACCCCCGCCCGGGCCTCGTCGGCACTCACCTCGCGCCAGTCGAAGACCTTGCTGTCGCGCAGCCCCTCCGTGATGTCCTCGCCCGCGGTGAGCTTCTTGCCGTCGGCCGTCGCCCCCTTGTCGTCGTTCACGAGCGCCACCGGGATCCGGTCCAGACGGCCGTACGGATCCCAGAACGACCACAGGTACAGCGCGCCGTACAGCAGCGGCAGCAGCAGGAGCGCGACCAGCGCGGCGCGCGGCAGCTTCCCCCTGCCGAACCGCCGCAGTTCAAGCGCGGCCAGTCGTGGCGAGCGCATCGGCTTCCCCCTCCTCGCGTGTGGTCACCTTGAGCACGTCCTCCGGGGCCTGACTGCACACCGCCATCACCGTCGTCCCCGACGCGGCGAGGGACCGCAGCAGCCCCCAGGCTTCCTCCCGCTCGGCGTCCGACAGCTTGAGATCGACGTCGTCGACGCCAAGCAACTGCGGGCGCCCGATGAGGGCCAGGGCCAGGGACAGCCGCAACGCCTCCAGACGCTCCAGATCGCGTACGGCCGTCCGGGAACCCTTGGGCAGCGCCTCCCGGTCCAGTCCTACGGCGGTCAGAGCGGCGTCGATCCGCAGCCCGGCCTCGGCGATCCGAGCCGCTCGGGGTTGGGTCAGAGCACGCAGCGAGTCTCCGAACCGGCGCTGCAGCAGAGCCCGTTCGCGCAGGTGCTCCCCGACGGTCAAGGCCGGGTCCAGGTCGGTGACCCCGGCGACGTGCGCCAGCGCGCTGACCCGGCGTACCGCCGCCATCCGCTTCGGCAGCCCCAACTCGCCGACGCAGGCCAGCCCTTCCGTGGCCTTCATCCGCCCGGTGAGTGCGAGTAGCAGGCAGGTGCGCCCGGACCCGGACGGCCCCTCGACCGCGACGAGCGAGCCGGGCTCCGCCTCGAAGGAGACCCCGCGGAAAGCCCAGCCGCGGGGTCCCTCGAGGCCGAAGTCCCGGGCCATGACAGCGAGTCCGCCCATGGCTCCCCCAACTTCGGTATTTGAACTGACTGGTCAGTGCAAAAGTTAGCCCGAACTGTCGATCGAAGCAAAAGCCCAGGTCAGAACGGATTGTCAGTGCCATACCTCACGATGGGCACATACGGCACCTCATAGCGTGCCGACCACAGACGACAGGAGGTTCGTCATGGCCAGCTATCACGCAGCAGCCGCCCGCCGGCGCCGCGCCTCCGGCCCTGCCCCCTCACTGACCGGCCCGGCGAGCGACGTGCACCCCGTGCTGCGCCGGGCGACGGCCCCGCCCGCCGCCCTCGACCTGCTCGCCCAGGCCCGTGCCGGACTGGACGAGGCCGCCGTTCTGGAAACGCCGAACGAGCGCTATGCGACCGCCCACCTCGCGGCTCTGCGCACAGCCGCCGCCGTGCTTGCCGCCCGCGGGCGCCCGGAGCCCACTTCACGACGCCGGGCCCGCATCAGGAGCGCATGGGAAGTGCTCCCCGAAATCGCGCCCGAGCTCACCGAATGGAGCGCCCTGTTCGCCTCCGGAGCCCGGCGCCGTGCCCGGGCCGAGGCCGGCATCCAGGGCGCGGCCACCCGCCGCGACGCCGACGACCTGATACGCGACGTGGCGATGTTCCTCCGCCTGGTCGAGCGGATGCTGGTCCTCCAGCCGGTCCTGCCGCAGCCACGTCAGGACGGGGATCAGCCGGAGGAGGAAGAACGGGCCGAGCCACGGGACATGCCGGACGCGGGCTGACGGGGGCTCCTGTTCGGGCGGGGCAGAGCTGAGCAGACGGCATTCTGCCCGGGCGTGCCACAGCCCGGGTGCGGGACAGCATGGCGTGCCCGGGAGCCCGGAGCCGGGCGCTCAGCGCGACGCAATGCCGCGCACCGCAGTGACCAGGTGCGGTGCCGGAGGCAATAGGGTGGAGGGCGCCTGACGCCTTCCTTCTCCCGTTGCCGGGGCCGGGAGGCAGCCCGTTCGCTCCGCCGCGTGAGGCGGTGCCGCGCCGAGGAGTCAACTGCCGTGTCGGACCCGATGCGCCCGCCCGTCTCCCACCGCCCCGAATCGACGCCGCTGCGCTCCGACCCCTCTCGCCCCCGTGGCTCGCTCCGTACCGCGGTGGTCTGGGAGGTCCTCCAGGACGCCCTCGACCGCTGGGTGAAGGCCACGGGCCGGCAGGTCCTTGACGTCCTTGACACCGGCGGCGGCAGCGGCAACTTCGCGGTGCCCGTGGCCCGCCTCGGCCACCGTGTCACCGTCGTCGACCCCAGCCCGAACGCCCTGTTCGCCCTGGAGCGCCGCGCGGCCGAGGCCGGCGTCGCCGACCGTGTGCAGGGTGTGCAGGGCGACGTCCACGGCCTCTTCGACGTGGTCGAGCGGGGCGGCTACGACGTCGTGCTGTGCCACGGAGTCCTGGAGTACGTGGACGACCCGGCCGAGGGCGTCCGCAACGCCGTGGCCGCCCTGCGTCCCGAGGGCGTCCTGAGCCTGCTCGCCGCCGGCCTCGGCGGCGCCGTGCTCGCGCGGGCGCTCGCCGGGCACTTCAAGGAAGCCCGGCAGGCCCTCGACGACCCCGACGGCCGCTGGGGCACCGGCGACCCCATGCCGCGCCGCTTCACCGCGAAGCAGCTCACCGATCTGGTCGAGGCCGCGGGCCTGAGCGTGGGCGCCGTGCACGGCGTACGCGTCTTCGCCGACCTCGTCCCCGGCGCGCTCGTGGACACCGAGCCCGGTGCCCTGGACGCGCTGCTCAGGCTGGAGGCGGCCGCCGCCGAGCTCCCGGCGTTCCACTCCGTGGCCACGCAGCTTCATGTGCTCGGTGAGACCCGGGGTGCGCTCGAGGCCTGAGTCATCTCCCGTGGTGAGGCGCTGATCAGGGACTTGGCTGCACATGGAGTACGCCACAGGCCCCCCGATCGGGCGCTCTGCGCCGTATGATCGAGGGAGACCGCCCGGCATGACGGGTCGGCTGCTGGGGAATGGAAGTCTCAGCGGGCCGGGACGTCCATGGCGGATTCCGGTTGGCCAATTGGCGTAGAGGGGCGGGTTTCACGGGGGCGATTCCCTGCCTATCCTGAAGGGACCCCCCGGGTCGCCCCGGCGACTGCACGATGAGGAGGACTCCGTGCCGCTCTCGGAGCACGAGCAGCGAATGCTCGAGCAGATGGAGCGAGCGCTGTACGCCGAAGATCCCAAGTTCGCGACAGCGCTTGAGGGAAGCGGGCTGCGCACGTACACCCGGCGACGGGTCTACCAGGCGGTCGCGGGCTTCCTCGTAGGTATCGCGCTCCTCATGGCAGGAATGGTCGCCAAGCAGGTCTGGCTCAGCGTGGTGGGCTTCCTCGTCATGCTGGGCTGTGCGGTACTCGCCGTGACCGGCTGGCGCAAGGCTCCCAAGCCGGGCGAGCAGCCCGCCGCGGGTGCCCAGCCCGCGAGCCGTCAGGGACGGCAGCGGCGCTCCATGATGGACCGTATCGAACAGCGTTGGCAGCGCCGCCGGGATGAACAGGGCGGCGGCCATTAGCTCCACGCCCATACTCTTCTGAGCATGGCGTGAGGGGGTGCCCACCACCGGGTGGTCACCCCCTCACGCATGCCCTCCGGTCGCAGTCCGGCACGCGGCGAGGCCCCGCCCTCCGAGGCGCTGAGGCTTCGGAGGGCGGGGCCCGAGGGAGCGGATTCAGCCAGGTTCCACGACCGGGCACGGCTTAGGGCCTGCCCACCAAGCCCTCAGCTCTGCTGCCCCGACGGCTTGCGTAGGTTCGGTCGGGCGGCTGCCGCGCGTGCCGTGAGGCCGGTCCACCAGGCCGACGCCGCCCAGACCACCCGTACGGCCGACCGTGGAACGAACAGCGCGCGCAGCTTGGTGCCGCGGTCGACGGTGCTCCGCAGGGTGCCGATGACCCGGCGGACATCGTCCGCGAGGCCCGCCGTCGGGCGCGGGTGCGGGGCGTAGAGCACCTGCTCCACCGCGTCCGCCACCCGGTGCACCGAGGCCGCGGCCGTCGGATCGAGCTGACCGAGCCGGACGATACGGGCCGCCGCCTTGCGCGGAGTCTGCGACTCCTCCGGCGCGATGCCGAAGTCCCAGGCCGTGTCCGTCAGTTCCTGCCAGACCGCCAGGGTGTGCAGCGCCGTGCCGGCCTCGCTGCGGCCGTGCGCCCCGAGCCGTACGGACCGGATGCGTAGCCGCCACAGCATCGGCGCCAACGGGATCGCCACCGCCGCGAGCCCGCCGAGGATCCAGGCCAGCACGACGTACCATCTCCGGCCGTCGTCGCCACCGGTCAGTGCGGCCGCCTGGGACTCGCTCGGGCAGGCCTCCAGCTTCTTCTGCTCCGGCGTGCAGGACTCGCTCGCCGACGTCGACGCGGACGGCGCGGCGCTCGTGGACTGGGTCGGCTGTGACACCTCCGGAAGCGTGCTGCCGGGGGCGTCCGGCTGCGTGTACTCCGGCGTCGTACCCCGCGTCGGCGTCGGCTCGAAGCGGGTCCAGCCCACGCCCTCGAAGTACAGCTCGGGCCAGGCGTGCGCGTCCCTCAGCGACACCGACACCGAACCGTCCGCCTGCTGTGAACCGGGCGCGAAGCCCACCGCCACCCGGGCGGGTATGCCCAGGCTGCGGGCCATCGCCGCCATCGCGAAGGAGAAGTGGACGCAGAAGCCCTGCTTGTCCTTGAGGAAGCGGGCGATCGCCGCGGAGCCGCTGCCGACCTGGACCTGGGTGTCGTACTGGAAGCCGCCGGTCAGCGAGAAGTACTCCTGCAGCTTGACCGCCTCCTGGTAGTGGTTCTCCGAGCCCTCGGTGACCTCGCGGGCCGTCTCGGACACCACCGCCGGCAGCGACTCGGGCAGCTGGGTGTACTCGCGCTTCAGCGGCGGTTCGGCCTCCGGGGCCGAGGCCAGCTGATCCGCCGTCGGCTGCACGTCGAGGCTCGTCACCTCGTACGTCTGGCCGCGGGTGCTCTGGCCGCGGTCGCCGACCAGGGTCATGCCCACGGGTTCGTACCGCCAGGTGCCGTCGATGTCGACGCCGCTCGGCGGGTACGGCATCGGCAGCCAGTCCTGGGCGTACCAGTCGGCCGCCGTGATGCGGCTCTGGACCACCGAGCGCCGGACATCGGGCTCGAGGCCCGGCGGTGTCGGGAACTCGTCCGGCACGGCGTTGATATCGCGCCGGGCCGGCTTCCACGTCGTGCCGTCGAACTCGTCCAGGGACACGATCCGCAGATACAGGTCCGAGGCGTCTTCCGGGACGGTACGCAGGGACAGGACCTGGCGGTCCTCGTCCACGTTCAGACTGTCGCGCAGGGAGACCAGCGGGTTGACCGCGGAGATCGTGCCGCCGCCTCCGTTGCCGGAGCCGACGCCCGTCCCGGCGCCGTCCAGCAGGCCGCCGTTCATCGCGGGCAGAGCCAGCGGCACCACCAGGGCGAGGCCGAGCGCGACCACGCCGATCCGTCTGCCGGTGCGGATCGGTGCCACCGCGCCCCCGGACTCCACGCCAGGGGTGCGCGGGGCCCCGCCGAAGACCCGGCCCCACTGGGAGAGCCGGTCACGTCCCTCGGCGAGGAGCAGCGTCAGGTAGCCCGCGGCGGCGACCACGAACCACAGCCAGTCGGCGCCGCCGTCGGACAGCCCCGCCGCGACCGAGTACAGCGCGAGCAGCGGCAGTCCGGCCGGGGCCGCGGCGCGGAACGTCACCGCGAGGATGTCCACCGCCAGCCCGATGATCAGGACGCCGCCGACCAGCATCAGCCGGATGCCGGGGTTCAGCGGCGCCGGGATCGAGTAGCGGTTGATGTCGTCCGCGCCCTGCTGGAGCAGCACGCCGAACTGCTGGAAGGCGTCCGGCCCGGGGATCAGGCCGACGAGGGCCTGCTCACGGACGAAGGCCAGGGTCAGCAGCATCAGCGTGACCAGCACCTGCACGGCCACGGTCAGCGGCCGGGCCAGTGGCACGCGTCGGGTCGCCGCGCCCACGCCCGTCTGGATCGCCAGCAGGAAGGCCGCCTGCAGCAGCCAGGTCGCCGGGTCCACCAGCGGGAGCAGGGCGCATGCCGACATCAGCGTGGCCGCCCAGGCGCACAGCGCCAGTCGTGCCCGTCCGCTCATGACCGCCCCTCCCCGCCGGCCGCGGCCAGACCCGTGCGCTCGCGGTCCGCCCGACGCCACAGCTCGTTCAGCGAAGCGCCCCGCGGCACGCTCACCGCCGTCCAGCCGGCCTCACGCAGCATCCGCAGCCGCTCCTCGCTACCGTCCAACGGCCCGGGGACATCGGTCGGTTCCCGCACCCACGTGTCACTGTCCAGCAGGAAGGCGACCGCGCCTCCGCTGCGCTGGCGCATCTTCGCGGCCACCGCGGCCTGCTCCTCGTCGAGATCGCCGAGGAAGGCCACCAGCAGCCCTTCGTTGCCGCCGCGCAGCACGTCGTACGCGCGCGACAGACCCGCGCCGTCGGAGTGGTCGACCACCGCGAGGGTGTCCATCATCAGCCCGGCCGCGTCCGCCGACTCCTGGCTCGCGCCCGCGAACCCCTCGGCGCCCTCGCCGGGCACCGAGGTCCCGGTGTCCGTCAACAGCCGCACCGAGAAGCCCCGTTCGAGCATGTGCACCAGCACGGACGCGGCGCCGGACACGGCCCACTCGAAGGCCGAGTCGGGGCCCGCGCCCTGATAGGCGAGGCCCCGGGTGTCGAGCAGCACCGTGCACCGGGAGCGCTGCGGCTGCTCCTCGCGGCGCACCATCAACTCGCCGTAGCGCGCGGTCAGGCGCCAGTGCACCCGGCGCAGATCGTCGCCGTAGCGATACCCGCGCGGGATCACGTCGTCCTCGCCGGCCAGCGCCAGCGAGCGCTGCCGCCCGTCGCCGTACCCCTTCGCCTCGCCGGTGAGCCGCACCGGCGGCAGCGGTTCCACGCGCGGGATGACGGTCAGGGTGTCGTACGTCGAGAAGGACCGGGTCAGTTCGCACATGCCGAACGGGTCGGTCAGGCGCAGTTGCAGGGGCCCGAGCGGGTAGCGGCCACGCAGGTCGGAGCGGACGCGGTAGGACACCTCGCGCCGGCCGCCCGCCTCCACCCGGTCCAGGACGAACCGGGGGCGCGGGCCGAGGACGTACGGCACCCGGTCCTGGAGCATCAGCAGGCCGGTGGGCAGCCGCGAGACGTTGTCCATCCGCAGATGGACCCGGGCCTCGCTGCCGGCGGGCACGCGCGCGGGGGAGAGCCGGCGGCTGCCGGCGACCCGGTAGCGGGTGCGGTAGAGCACGGTCGCGCAGACCAGGGGCAGGGCGGCCAGCAGCAGGCCGACCCGCAGCAGATCGCTCTGCCCGAGGACGTACGCGCAGATCGCCGCCGCCACTCCGGCGGCCAGGAAGGAGCGTCCCCGCGTGGTCAGCCCCGCCAGCGCCGTGCGCACACCGTTCTTCTCGCCCCGGTCGTCCTCCGTCGCGTGCGGAGTGCCACCGGTGGTCATCACAGCCTCCGCGGCGGCTGTGAGCCGTACGCCGTCGCGCCGTGGGCCAGGCCGAGGCCGGGCTGCTGCTGGGGCGCCGCGGGAACCGGGGTGCGCTGCAGGATCTCCTGCACGACCTGCTCCGCCGTACGGCGGTTGAGCTGGGCCTGGGCGGTGGGCAGCAGCCGGTGGGCCAGCACGGCCACGGCGAGGGCCTGGATGTCGTCCGGCAGTGCGTACTCCCGGCCGCTGAGGGCGGCCGACGCCTTCGCCGCGCGCAGCAGGTGCAGCGTCGCGCGCGGGGAGGCGCCGAGTCTGAGGTCGGGGTGGCTGCGCGTGGCGGCGACCAGCTCGACGGCGTACCGCCGGACCGTTTCGGCGACGTGCACCTCGCGCACGGCCTCGACCAGCTTCACGATCTCGTGCGCATGGGCCACCGGCTGGAGGTCGTCCAGGGGGTTCACCCCGCCGTGCACGTCCAGCATCTGCAGCTCTGCGTCCGCGCTCGGGTAGCCGATGGAGACACGGGCCATGAAACGGTCGCGCTGGGCCTCCGGCAGCGGGTAGGTGCCCTCCATCTCGACCGGGTTCTGCGTGGCCACCACCATGAAGGGGCTCGGCAGCTCGTAGGTCTGCCCGTCGATGGTGACCTGGCGCTCCTCCATGGACTCCAGCAGCGCGGACTGCGTCTTCGGCGAGGCGCGGTTGATCTCGTCGCCGATCACGATCTGCGCGAAGATCGCGCCGGGCTTGAACTCGAAGTCACGGCGCTGCTGATCCCAGATGGACACACCGGTGATGTCCGAGGGCAGCAGGTCGGGCGTGAACTGGATACGCCGCACCGAACAGTCGATGGACCGCGCCAACGCCTTTGCCAGCATTGTCTTGCCCACACCTGGAACGTCTTCGATCAGAAGATGCCCCTCGGCGAGCAGCACGGTCAGCGAAAGCCGTACGACCTCGGGCTTGCCCTCGATCACTCCTTCCACCGAACTGCGGACACGCTCCACAGTGGCGGTCAGATCAGTGAGGCTCGCTCGATCGTCATAGGTCGTCACCCGGCCCTCCTCGGCCCGTTCTGTCCGGGCCGTCGCGCTGTGCTGCGGACCGGCCCACCCCTGGAACACGGACACCACGCGTGAATAGTTCCGCGTGACGTCACACTCGCATTCTTGCTGCCGTTACCGATTCGTGTCACTCGACTGTGGACAACTGGCCGCGATTTGCCGGTCTTATGGCCGTTTGGGCACCCCAGAACCAGAAATCAACAGCGAAACGACAGCTTTGGCGGCCGGTTACGCGGGCTCCGCAGCCGGTTACGCGGGGTCGATCTCGCGCAGCCGGCCCGTCTTCACGTCGAATACGAAGCCCCGGACGTCGTCGGTATGCAGCAGGAACGGCGAGGTGCGCACGCGCTGCATCGACTGCCGTACGTCCTGGTCGACATCCCGGAAGGCCTCCACCGCCCACGCGGGCCGCTGGCCGACCTCCATCTCCAGGTCGTGCCGGAACTCCTCGGTGAGGGTCTCCAGGCCGCAGCCGGTGTGGTGGATGAGAACGACGCTGCGGGTGCCGAGCGCGCGCTGGCTGATGGTCAGGGAGCGGATCACGTCGTCGGTGACCACGCCGCCCGCGTTGCGGATGGTGTGGCAGTCGCCCAGGTCGAGGCCGAGCGCGTCGTGCAGGTCGAGGCGGGCGTCCATACAGGCCACCACGGCGACGCGCAGCACGGGACGGGCGTCCATACCCGGGTCGGTGAAGGCGGCGGCGTACCGCGCGTTGGCCTCTACGAGACGATCGGTGACGGTGCCACTCGATATGGCGCCTTCGGGTCCAGCGGGAACTGATGCGGAGGTCGTCATACCCATGACGGTACTGGTCACGTCCGTTCCGGGCCCGCTGTGAGAGAGGACAAAGAACATCAATGAACCTTGTTGTGAGGTAACCCACAAGCGTGACCGGGGAGCGCCCGGACGAGTGGTTTTCCGCGCCCGGCCGCTTCCTTCGCGCCCCGAGCCGCGACGCGCAGGCCGGTTGATTGACCGCGAGACAGCGTGGACTAAAGTGACGCGAAGCGGGAGGCGAGACTCCCCCTGCTGGACTGAATTCCCCCGGAGACCCCGGTGATGTTCCGGAGATCTCCTCGCGTGCGCGGCGCGTACGTACGGCTCGGCCTCCTCCCGCTCCCGGTCGGCTGACGCTTCCGGCGCCGGCAGGCCTTCCCCTTCTCGAGCGGGCGGGGACCCGGCGGTGCGTACGGGCCCGCCGGATCTGAGAGGGCCCCTTGAGCGATCGACACGTCCCGGTGATGCTCCAGCGGTGCCTGGACCTGTTGGCCCCCGCCCTCCAGGCCCCCGGAGCGGTGGTCGTCGACTGCACGCTCGGCCTCGGCGGCCACAGCGAAGCCCTGCTCAGGCAGTTCCCCGAGGCGCGGCTCGTCGCCCTGGACCGGGACAAGGAGGCCCTGCGCCTGTCCGGCGAGCGGCTCGCCCCCTTCGGCGAGCGGGCCACCCTGGTGCACGCCGTGTACGACGAGCTGCCGGACGTACTGGAACGGCTCGGCATCGCGCGCGTGCAGGGCGTCCTCTTCGACCTCGGCGTCTCCTCCATGCAGCTCGACGAGGCCGACCGCGGCTTCGCCTACGCCCAGGACGCGCCGCTGGACATGCGCATGGACCAGACGACCGGCATCAGCGCCGCCGAGGTACTCAACACCTACCCGCCGGGCGAACTCGTCCGGATCCTGCGGTCGTACGGCGAGGAGAAGCAGGCCAAGCGGATCGTCTCCGCGATCGTGCGGGAGCGCGAGAAGGAGCCATTCAGCAACAGCGCCCGGCTCGTGGAGCTGATCCGGGACGCGCTGCCGCAGGCCGCCAAGCGCACCGGCGGCAACCCGGCCAAGCGCACCTTCCAGGCCCTGCGGATCGAGGTCAACGGGGAACTCTCCGTGCTGGAGCGGGCGATCCCGGCCGCTGTGAAGGCGCTCGACGTGGGCGGACGGATCGCCGTGCTGTCGTACCACTCGCTGGAGGACCGGCTGGTCAAGCAGGTGTTCGCGGCCGGCGCCGCCACCACCGCGCCCCCCGGCCTGCCGGTCGTCCCCGAGCGCTACCAGCCGCGGCTCAAGCTGCTCACCCGCGGTGCCGAACTTCCCACCGAGGAAGAGGTCGCCGAGAACCGGCGAGCGGCACCGGCGCGACTGCGCGGAGCCCAGCGAGTCAGGGAAGACGTTGAGTAGGGGCGTGAGGGCGTGAGGGGCATGAGTGGGTTGGGAAACCGGACTCGCAGGCGGATGAGTCGGTTGGGAAACCGGACTCAGGGGAGGGTGAGTGAGTAGGAAACCCCCACTGAGGGGGCGCGCGGCCCGCCTCGCACGCCTCATCCCAGGAGCCGGTGGCCGCAACCAGGCCGCCCGTACCCCCTTCGTCCTCCTGGTCGTCCTCCTCCTCGGCGGCGGCCTCATCGGGCTCCTGGTGCTGAACTCGGCGCTCAGCGAAGGGGCGTTCAGACTCGACGACCTGCAGAAGGAGACCCAGAGCCTGACCGACGAGGAACAGGCCCTGCAGCGGGACATCGACGCCTATTCGGCCCCCGACGCCCTCCAGCGCCGCGCCCGCGAGCTCGGCATGATCCCCGGTGGCGACCCCGCCTTCCTCGACCCCGACGGCACCGTGAAGGGCGTCCCCTCACCCGCCGAGGGCCTCCAGAGCGACGCGTTCGCCCCCCTCGTCCTCGCCCCCGAGGCGCTGTCGGCCGACCCGGCGGCAGGCCCGGCCACGGTCCCGACCCTCACACCCACCCCCCAGGACGCCGCGGCGCTCCCGACGCCCGCCGCGCCCGCAGCACCGGCCCTCACGCCCACCCCGACCACGAATTTCGGCAGGTGACGGAAGTGTCCGACAGGGAACCGCCGCGCCGCCGCGTGCCCGGCCCGGCCCGGCCCGACCGCCCCCGCAGCGGCGGCC
>NZ_JBFALC010000042.1:0-89777 GCF_040656035.1 Streptomyces sp. NPDC050211 | reverse complement strand
TTATGAGGGCCGGCTGGCGGTGCTTGCCGGCCACCGGCCCGCGCGCCGCCGCCCGTGCGGCGGCGCTCCTCCTCCTGGCCGCGGCCCTCGCGCTCGGCGCGGCCTGGCAGGCGCCGGGCGAGAAGCAGGCGAAGGGACTGGCGCTCACTTCGGGCCTGCTCGTCGTCGCCGCGGTCGGCGGCGCACTGCGCCCCGCGCCGCCGGTCGCGTGGACGGTGCCGGTCCATCTGGCGTGCGGGCTCGCCCTGTTGGCGGCCACGACGGCGGGTCGGCTCCCGGAGGCCGTACGGCGGGGCATGGCGTGGGCCTCCGCCGCCGTACAGGCCCTTGCCGTGCTCTGGGCCCTACCCGTCGTGGCCGTCGCCCTCCTGGGGCCGGTCGGCTGGGCGGAGCACGTGTGGTCGGGTGCGCCGCACTCGGCACGCGACGCGGTCACGGTCGAGACGCCATGGCCGCCGGACACGGCCACCGCGCCCCTCGTCCTCGCCGCGGTCGCCGGGGTACTGGCCCTGGCGGTCCGGGAAGCCGCATGGCGATCCCGGGCGCTGGACGCGTCCCTCACCCTGGCGTGGGCGAGCGCACTAGCCCTCCCCGCCACACTCCAACTGCCGTACACCGAAACCCTGTTGATCCAGGGCGCCCTCACCGCCGCCCTCCTGCTCCTCCGGCGGACGACGGCCACCGTCCTCGCCCTCGTCACCTCCCTGAGCCTCACCTTCCTCGCCCTCGCCTCGGAACCGGCCACCCTGGCCACGCTCGCGTCCCTGACGGCGCTCTTCGCGACGGCCGCACGCAAACCACTCCCCGCCGCCGCAACCCTCACGTACGCCACCGCGCTCGCCGTCGCGTCGGGGGCGGCACTGGAGCTGCGGCCGGAGCACACGGCGCTGCTCGTGCTCCTGGTCACGGCGGCAGCCGCACTTCTGGCGGCGTACGTCGACGAGAAGACGACGACGGCCGTGGAAGTGACCGGCGCGGTCACGGGCCTCGTCGCCGTCGCTCTGGCGGCCGGCGAACCGCCGATGCTCGCCCTGGTACTCGCCCTGTCGGGCGTGATCGCGGCCGGCACGGCCCTCCGCCCCGACCGCCGCACCGCCGGCTACATCGCCGCCGCCCTCTTCGTCCTGGCCACCTGGGTACGGCTGGCGTCCTGGGACATCACCACCCCCGAGGCATACACACTGCCGGTCACGGTCCCCGCCCTGCTCATCGGCGCCCTGCGCAGGCAACGCGACCCACAGACCTCATCCTGGACGGCGTACGCCCCCGGACTCACCGCAACCCTCGTGCCGAGCCTCTTCGCAGTCTGGGCCGGCCAACCCGGCCCACGCCCCCTCCTCCTGGGCGCGACGGCACTCCTCATCACCCTGCTGGGCGCCCGCAACCACCTCCAGGCACCCCTACTCCTAGGCGGCTCGGTCCTCATCCTGAACGCCCTGCACGAACTGACCCCGTACCTGGTCGAGCTGACAACCACCCTCCCCCGCTGGGCCCCTCCCGCCCTCGCCGGCCTCCTGCTCCTCGCCCTAGGTGCGACGTACGAGCGACGAATCCGGGATGTCAGGCGAGTACGGGAGGCCCTGGGCAAGATGAACTAAGCAGAGCTGGTGAAACCCGGTGCAGTACAGCGCCCCGTCAGGGGCGCGGGGAACTGCGCGACCAGCCCCCACGCACCCGCAGCCAACGAACCACTCAACCAGCTACGGCATATTCGTGCCCACCAGCGCCAGATTCTGAATCGCCGCCAACCCATACAACGCCGTGGAGTTGGTAGACACCCAAGCCGCCTCACTGCCAGGCACCAACCCGGTCGGCCCCTCGATCTTCTTCGTGGACCAGTCCGTGGACTCCTTGTAGTCCCAGGCGTCCGCACTGCTGTAGAACTGCCGCCACGCCCGCGCCGCCAACTTGTCGTCGCCGGTCTGAACGGCCGCGTACGCGTCCTGCCGTGAATGCCCCTGGAAGAGCAGCAGGGAGCCGAAATCGGAGCCGTAGCGTGCCCGCTGCTCGGCCTTGGTGGCGTTGAAGTAGCGGCAGTAGTCGAGCCACGCCTGCTTGAACTTCGGCATGTCGATCTGGTCGATCAGCTCGGCGCAGAGCTCCACCAGGCCGAACATCGCGGAGAGGTGGGACACCCCGACCTTGGGCTCCGCCGCGACGGCGAACCTGCCGGTGTCCAGGTCGTACAGCGCGCTGCCCTGGACGAAGCCGTTGGGCTGGGCGGCGATGGTCTCCATTGTGGACAGGACCCGCGCCTTGGCCTTCTCCCACTTGGGGCCACGCCGCTCCCACTCGGTGAGCCAGGCCGACACCAGCCCCGACCAGTCCGTGCCGAAACCGATCGACAGAGCGTTCCGGTCGGGCGTGTACGGCTCGGTGCGGATCTTGCGGATGGGGTCGAGGACGAGGAACGTCTCGTCGGAGTCGACGTTGGCGTGCATGAGGTCGCCGACGCGTTCGTCCGCGGTGAGGAAGTAGTAGTAGCGCCGGTAGGTGGTGTTGGCGATGCGCTGCTGCTTGGCGCTGTCGGCGTAGTGCTGGACGCCGTGGCGGGTACCGAGGCCCGCCCATGTGCCCAGGTGGTAGACGTCGACCTCGCCGGTGTGCCGGGTCATCGCCTCGGCGAAGCGGAAGATGTCGGCGCGGCCGGAGCGCATGTACGCGAACCAGAGCCACAGGTCGGGCGAGAGCTCGGAGTTGTCCCAGGCGTAGCCGCCGACGTCGTAACACCACTGGTGGCGGCTGGGGTCGTAGCTGTGCATGATGTCGCCGTAGTCCCAGAAGCCGTACCAACGGCGCATCTCCACCTGGTCCTTGTAGTAGGTGAAGAGGAAGTCGAGGTGGTCCTCGATCTTCGCCTTGGCGCCGGTGGAGCGGTCGGGCTCGGCGAACAGCTTGCCGAAGACGCCCGCCTTGATGAGCTGCTGCGGCGGGGCGGCGAGCTGCGGGAGTGTCCTGACGGCCTTCACCTGCTCGGCCATCGCCTCGGCGCTCGGCGTGGAGTCGTGGGCCCAGAAGAGGAGTTCGCTGGTGCGGGCGATGCCGTAGGGCGTGCCGAAGCCGGGTTCGTAGTCCTCGTAGGTGATGTTGAGGCCTTCGAGCTGTTCGGGGTAGGTGTCCTGGCCCATGCCGTCGTGGTAGAAGCGCAGGTCCATGGGCTGTGCCTCGGGTGACCAGAGCCAGAGGGTGACCTCGGCCTCGTCGGTCTGGGCGTCGCGGATGTCGAGCTGGGCGGGGAACTTCTCCCAGAAGTCCCGCAGCCCGAAGGCGAATCCGCCGCTCGCGCCGCCGACGTACCCGAAGCCGCTGGCCCGCCGGCCGCCGCCTGCGGGGATCCAGCCGTGGCCCTTCTTGGTGCGCTTGCGCACACCGAAGCCGTCGGCGGAGAGTTGCGAGAGGGTGTAGTCGCCCCACTCGGGGATGTATTGCAGCCGGGTGGTCACCCGCTGGTCCCAGGTGGACGGGTCGGGCAGCTTCTTGCCCTCGAACTGGGCCGTGCGGACGGCCGCTCCGGGGTCACGGCGCAGCCCGGTGATGCCCTTGACGGCCTCGCGCAGCAGCCCGGTGCCTTCGCCGCCGATGCGGATGTGGCGGTCGTACGACTCGTCCCGCATCGGCACGGAGAAGCGCACGCCGATACCGCGGATGAAGTCGCCGCTTGCCTTGCCCGGCTCCTGCGTTCCGTCGTAGGTGATCGTGTGCACCATGCGGAAGGAGTCGGCACCGGCGTAGAAGTACAGACGGATGGAGAACGGCAGCCAACTGCGCTTCCCCTTGCGGTGCTTGCCGTCGATGCGGACGACCGCGCGGACCGGGCCCTCCTGCTCCACGGTCACCTCGCCGATGGCGCCCTCGAACCGCTCGTACTTCACGGTGCCCTGGTCGCCGTCCTCGATCTCCGGCTGGCGGAGCAGCACGAGCCGGCCGTTGCGCGCGATCTCCGTCGCTCCCCGGGTGACGGACTTGACCAGTGTGGCGCCCGATGTGCCGATCTTCGCGGTGATGACGCCGGTCGATATGTCGATGGTGCCGCCGCTCTTGTCGACGGTGACCTTGTGCTCGGGGGCGGTGGGCTCGCCGGCGGTGAGGGTGAGCTTGCCGTTGCCCGAACTCACCGCGTGTGCGGACCACTTGAGGGAGCCGTCCGGCCAGTAGGCGATCGGCCAGGACTGGAGGGGCACGGCCTTGCCGTCGGCGTCGGTCAGCGCGAAGGTCTGGTCCGCCTGGTAGGCGCCCTTCGGCCAGGGGACGCCGACCGTGGAGCCGGGTGCGGCGCCGAGGCCGCCGTCCTCCAGCCAGTCCAGGGTCACCGGGTCCGCGTCGGCGGCCTCGGCTCTGGGGGCAGCCGCCGCGTTCGTGCCGAGTGCCCAGCTGAACTGGGCGGCGGCTCCGGCGACGGCGGCAGCCTTGAGGAGGGACCTGCGAGGGATGGGAGACATGAGAGTTTCCGCCTTTCCTTTCCGTGCGGGTGCAGGGTGGTCAGGGGCATGACAGAGAGAGGTGCGACGCCCAGGGCGCCGACCCGGTGCGCGGGCACCGCGTGTCAGCGGTGCCGATACCGCTCCTCCACGGCGATGGCCGCCGCCGCGACGGCCCCCAGCACGGGGACCGCCAACGGCGCGATGAACCAGGCGGACAGGGCCACGACCGCCAGGCCGGCGATGACGAGGAAGGAGCCGGCGGGGTCGAGGACGGTCCGGCGTCCGGCGGCGGCGAGCAGTTCCCGCCAGCGGGCGCCCGGCGTCCAGGCCGCCGCCGCACGCAGCCCGGCGACGGTGAGCCCGATCAGCGCGAGCACCCCGACGGCGCCCACCAGCGGCCCCCCGGGAATCCCGGCGCGCACGGCCTGGACGTCCACCCAGACAGCCGCCGCCGCGAGCCACCCGGCGAGCCCGACGGCCCACCCGCGCCGCACCGCCGCCCGGAAGTCCGCCACGAACTCCCGCCATCCGCCGCTCTCGTGTGCTGTGAGGCGCCGCAGATGCCGGGCACCGGCGGCGAAGGCGGCGGGGTAGGTGACGACGCCGAGCGAGGCGACCGTGATCCACACGCCGGCGAGGAGACACTCGGCGAAGACGGCGAACCGCTCGGCGAACACCGACTCCTTGCGCGGCTTCACCCGTACCTGGGCCATCGTGACCGCCTCAGCCCTTCAGTCCGGACGTCGCCATGCCGTCGATCAGATAGCGCTGGAAGGCCAGGAAGAAGGCGAGCACCGGCAGCAGGGCGACGAGCGACATCGCGATCATGCCGCCGTAGTTGGCCACGCCCTCCTGGTCAACGAACATCTTCAGGCCGAGTGAGACCGTGTACTTGTCGGGCTCGTTCAGATAGATCAGCGGCCCCATGAAGTCGTTCCAGGAGTTGATGAAGGTGAAGATCGCGCTGGTGATCAGGGCCGGGCGGCACAGTGGGAGCACGATCGACCAGTAGATGCGCAGATGCCCGCAGCCGTCGAGACGGGCCGCCTCGTCGAGCTCCTTGGGCAGATTGCGCATGAACTGCATCATCAGGAAGACGAAGAACGCCTCTATCGCCAGGTACTTCCCCAGCAGCAGGGGGGTGTACGTGTTGATCATCCCCATGTTGCGGAAGAGCACGTACTGCGGGATCAGCAGCACGTGATACGGCAGCAGGAGGGTGCCGATCATCAGCGTGAACAGCAGATCGCGGCCCGCGAAGCGGATCCTCGCGAAGGCGTACGCCGTCAGCGAGCAGGACACGAGGATCCCGACCACGGAACCGATCGCCAGCGTGAGCGAGTTGACGAAGAACGTGGAGATCGAGATGTCCGCGATGCCGTCGGACAGCCGTGTGTAGTTGTCGGTGATCGGATCGGTCGGGAAGAGATCCAGACTGCCGACGATGTCCTCGCTCTTCTTGAACGAGCCGCCGATGACCCAGATCACCGGATAGAGGATCACCGCGAGGATCAGAAGGGACCCCACGTGCCACGCGAGGGAGCCCGGCAGCCTACGGCGCAGAGCCCCGGCCTTCGTGGAGGCGCCCGGCGTGATGTCGGTGGCCTGTGCGCTCATCGGGCGCCCTCCTCGTAGTGCACCCAGCGCTTCTGGGACCAGAACAGCACCGCCGTCACCAGGGCGACCGCGACCAGCAGCATCCAGGCCATGGCGGAGGCCAGGCCCATCCGGCTGTTCTCGAAGCCCTGGACGTAGAGGTAGCAGGTGTACACCATCGAACCGTCCGCGGGACCGCAGGCGTTGGCTCCGGCTCCGCCGCCGACGATGTATGCCGAGCTGAAGATCTGGAAGGAGTGGATCGTCTCCAGCAGGACGTTGAAGAAGAGGACCGGGGAAATCATCGGCAGCGTGATGTTCCAGAACCGCCTCAGCTTGCCCGCACCGTCGACCTCGGCGGCCTCATACAGCTCACGCGGGACCTGCTTGAGTCCAGCGAGGAAGATGACCATGGGGGCGCCGAACTGCCAGACAGTGAGGGCCACCAGGCTGTAGATGATCAGCTCCGGGTCGCCGGTCCAGCCGCCGACGTCGATCCCGAAGATCTTCTGCGTACGGTCGACGATCGCGTCGTCCGAGAAGATCGCCTTCCAGACGATGGCGACGGAGACGCTCGCCCCGATCAGCGACGGCGCGTAGAAGGCGGCCCGGTAGAAGGCCTGTCCGCGCCGCTTCTGCGCGAGCAGCAGCGCCACACCGAGGGCGGCGAGCAGCTTGAGCGGCGTGCCGACGACGACGTACCACATCGTCACCTGCACCGAGTGGCGCCAGCGGGGGTCGCCGAACATCTCGGAGAAGTTGTCGAGGCCGATCCACTTCGGTGAGTCGAAGAGGTTGTAGTCGGTGAAGGCGAAGTAGAGCGAGGCGATCATCGGGCCTGCCGTGAGCAGCAGGAACCCGGCAATCCAGGGGGACATGAAGAGATAGCCGGCCAGGTTCTCCCGGCGCCGCCGCCGCTTGAGGGCGGCGGGGCGCGCGGGCTTCACCGGACCGTGCCGCGGCTCGGAGTCCTGGGTCAGGCCCTCCATCGCAGGGGCGTGTGTCACGGTGGTTCCCATCAGGCGACGAGAGCCGTCTTCGACTCGGTGAAGAACTGCTTGACGGCCTCGTCCACGGAGCGGGTGCCCAGGGCGAGTTCCTCGGCGATGCGCAGGAACGCGGCCTCGCAGATGTCGGCGCCGTTCGGGTGCGGGGTGATCGGCTCCAGGACGCCGGAGTCGACGAGGGACTCCTCGTAGGCGGCGATCCCCTTGTTCACCTCGTCGGTCGGCTTGAACGCGTCGTACTGGGCCTGTGTCGCGGGCACACCGCGGTCATAGCCCATGATCTTGGCGACCTCGGGGTCGTGCACCATGAAGTCGATGAACTGCGCTACTTCCTTGGGGTGCTGGGTGCGCTTGGAGGCGCTGAGCATGAGGGAGCCGAGGTACTGGCCGGTCTTCTTGCCGTCGGTGGTCGGAATGGGCGCCAGGCCGTACTCGCTCTTGCCTTCGGACGTGTAGCGAACGGTGAAGTTGTCCCAGGTGAACTCGCCGGCGGCGATCTCCGCGGAGACGGCCGACTTGGGCTTGACCTGGGCGACCTTCTTGGCATCCGCGTAGACGCCCTCCTCGACGCCCTTCTTCGCCTTCGTCCACCACTGGGTCAGATCCGCCTCGGTGAAGCCGAGTCCGTCCTCGGTGAAGAAGGCCTTGCCGTTCTGGCGCAGGTACAGGTCGTAGAGGTACATGACGCCGTACATGCCGCTGTCACCGGCGCGCCCCGTCTTGTCGCGGATCTTCTTCATCGCCGCGTCGAAGTCGTCCCAGGTCCAGCCCTGTTCCGGCTTCACGCCCGCCTTGGTGTAAACGGGCTTGTCGATGACCAGGGCCATCGAGTTGGAGCCGACCGGAACTCCGAGGAGCTTTCCGTCGATCTCGCCGAACTTGTCCAGGCCGGCCCGGAAGCCGTCCATGGAGAGATTGCCCGCGTCGACCTGGGCCTTGAGGTCGAGGAGCACATTCTTCGCGTCGTATTTCCGCAGGAATCCAATGGCATTCTGGAAGACGTCCGGCGGATTTCCGCCCGAGGCCTGGGTGTTGAACTTCTTCCAGAAGTCGGTGTACGGCTGGAAGTCCGTTTTCACCTTGATCTTCGGGTACTTCTTCTCGAAGAGCGCGATGGTCTTGTTGATGCGCTGGGCGCGGTCCTCGGCACCCCACCACGCGTAACGGATCGTCACCGTCCCATCGGAGGAGGTACCTCCGTCGCCGCCGCAGCCCGTCGTCGCGGCCAGCCCCAGCGTGACCGCCGTGGCTCCGGCCGCCTTCAGGATCGTACGCCTCTCAACATTCCTGCTGGTTCCCACAGTCGGGCCCCTCCCCGCAGCGTCGTTGCCGCCTGCATGAATCGTTTCAAGTAAGCGCTTGCTGGCACAAGGTACGAAGGGGTTGAGGGTGCGTCAATGATTCGGACAGGAATTTCTTGCGGCCCGGACCGGCGATCAGAGAGGGTTCGGACGGGAACTGTCGCGGCGGGCGAGGTGATGGCGCAGGTGAGGGGCGTGGGGTCGGCCGGCCGAACGGGAAGTGGCCTGTCGCACGGGTACGGCGGGCGGCCGAAACTCGCCGCGTGAGGCGGGGAGTTGGGAGCGGGCCCAGGGACGGGCCCGTCACGCTCGTCGCGGCGGGCCGGAGGCACACACGACGGCGGCCCGCCTGCTCTCGCAAACGGGCCGCCGTTCCCGGTGGGCGATACTGGGTTCGAACCAGTGACCTCTTCGGTGTGAACGAAGCGCTCTCCCACTGAGCTAATCGCCCGGGCGCAGGAAAAACATTACCCCATGTCAGGGCGTGCCAGTGACCGAAGGCAACCGGTCACAGGCACCCCCGCGCGGCTCACTGGTCCTTGATCTTCCACGGCATGACGACGCCGAACTTCCAGAGGTAGATCCCGAGGAGCACCCCGATGATCACCAGCCCGATCGTCGTCAGGATGATGTTGCGGCGCCGCACCTTGGGATCGAGCGCGCGCTGTGCCGCCTCGGTGACCTTCCGCTTGGTCCAGCGGAGCACCAGCTGAGCCCAGACGAACTCGGTCGCCCAGATCGCCATGCCACCAAAGATGATCACCCAGCCCGGTCCGGGCAGGGGCAGCAGGATGATACCCACGACCACGACCGCGAGGCCGACGGCGAAGATGCCGACCTGCCAGCTCAGGTGCAGCACCCGGCGCGCCTTGATGAACTCCGGTGCTCTCGAGCCGAGCGCCTGCTCGCTCTTCGCCCCGTCCGCCTTCGTCTCGTCCGCAGCCATGGCGACCTCGCCAGGCTTGTCACTCCCCGTATTCATACGGCCAAACCCTACCGGAGAGAAACCGGTCACCGGAATGGAGGTACCTCGCGAACTGGTTCTCGGCCGGAAGAGTTACGTAAAGACACGCAAAACACTCAGAGGGGTTTACAACGGCACCGTAGGTGGCATGTCGATTTCGCCGACGTGCGAATCCCCGAGCGCACACTGAGCGAAAGGCCCTGGCGCTTATGAACACCACGGTCAGCTGCGAGCTGCACCTGCGCCTCGTTGTGTCGAGCGAGTCCTCCCTGCCTGTCCCCGCAGGCCTGCGGTATGACACGGCCGACCCCTACGCCGTGCACGCCACCTTCCACACCGGTGCCGAGGAGACCGTCGAGTGGGTGTTCGCCCGCGACCTGCTCGCGGAGGGCCTCCACCGGCCCACGGGCACCGGCGACGTCCGCGTCTGGCCGTCGCGCAGTCACGGCCAGGGCGTCGTCTGCATCGCCCTGAGCTCTCCGGAGGGCGAGGCCCTGCTGGAGGCCCCGGCAAGGGCTCTGGAGTCCTTTCTGAAGCGCACGGATGCGGCGGTGCCACCCGGCACCGAGCATCGTCACTTCGATCTGGATCAGGAGCTCTCACACATCCTGGCGGAAAGCTAGGGCGAGGCTCTCACCAAGCCGCCCGGCGCCGTCGACTCGGGGTGACGGCTCAGGCCAAGACAACCGCATATCGCATACAGCGGCACCGCCCGGCCTGTCCGGGCGGTGCCGCTGCGTCGTCCAGGGCTCCGGAGCGCCGCACGCCGCTTCGGCGAGGGCCGGTCAGCCATTACCATCGGCCAGCATCGGCGGGCATCGGCCCGACCCCCCAGGCCAGGGAGCGAAACGTGCTGATCACCCACGACACCCGGTGTGCGCTGGACACCGTGGTGGATCTGGTGAACACCGCACCGGAGGACGACGCGACGCCGGACGGGCTGGCGGATGTCGCGGCTCTCGAGGATTTCGTACGAAACCACGAAATCAGTGATGTCGGGGTGCTCTCGGAGTTCGACCTGTCGGCGGTGCGGAAGATCCGCAGCCGGTTCGCGGGGATCTTCGCCGCACCGGACCCTCGGGCCGCGGCCGGGCTGATCAACGATCTGGTCGCAGCCGCCGGCACGACGCCCCGGCTCACCGACCACGACGGCTACGACTGGCACGTGCACTACTTCGCGCCCGGCGCCTCCGTCGCCGATCACCTGGCGGCGGACTGCGGGATGGCGCTGGCGTTCTTCGTGGTGGCCGGGGAGCAGGAGCGGCTGCGGCGGTGCGAGGCGCCCGACTGCCGGCACGCCTTCGTCGACCTCTCCAGGAACCGCTCGCGCCGGTACTGCGACAGCCGCACCTGCGGGAACCGTCTGCATGTCGCCGCGTACCGGGCGCGAAGGAAAGAAGCGGCGGGCTGAGGGCTGGGCGATCACGCCCGACCCGACCGCCTGGCCGGATCGATCACTCATGGGTCGGACATCGATGCCGACGTGGCCCCGGCGGGTGGCGCCGGGGACCACGGGTACGGCTCACAGCAACAGCAGGTCGTGCAACGCGGCCATGAGCAGTAGACACCCGATCACCGCAAGGAAGATCATCAGCGGTGGCTGGGAAAGGGCGAAGAGGCATCCGCGCGGCTCATCCTGCGGCGGCGCGGCCTCGCTCTGTGTCGTGTCCAGCATCTCGCGGCGATGATGTCGCAGGTGATGGCCCCGGCGCGATCAACACGCCCGCAATGTACGGGAGTTCGCCGAATTCCGTGACGGCGGGGTCAGGCCGTGATCATTTCTGGCTGCGCGCCGGTCGACTGTGTCGTTTCAGTCGCCAGGCCGCCGTCATATGCCGTGCTTCTTGAGGATGGCCTCGATGTCGCTGAAGTCGTCCGCCTTGTCGGCGCGGGGTGCGGTCGCGGAAGGCGTCTTCGAGCGCGAGGCCGGGCCCAGAGAGGGCGCCGAGGCCGCCGGCGCCACCGCCTCGCCCTGTGCGGACCGGGCGGCGGCCTTGCGCTCCTTGCGGGTGCCGCCGCGACGGCGCTCCACCGCGCGGGTGCTCGCGAACAGCAGCCAGGACGCGCCGAGCACGCCGAAGCCCGCCCACGCCACCGGGCTGAACGCGGTGTCGGCGACCCAGTCGACGACCCCTGTCATCACCAGGCCGAGCGGGACGAGGGAGTAGGCCGCAATACGGGCGGCCGTGAGGAAACGCTTGCGGTACGCCGTGACCGCCGCGATGCCCAGGCCTGCCGCGGCGACGGCGGAACAGACGGTCTCGGCAATCATCCGGTCCTCCAGGCAGGGCTCGGTCGGGCACTTCGTCCCTTCCATCCTGCACCGTCCGGCCCCCGGCGGGCCATGGTCCGGGCGGACATCAGGGACATCTCCGGGTCGCCTCCTCCGAAGGTGCCGGACGGTGGCGTACGACCCGGAGGCCGATTGGGTCGTCCGGGCCGGGGCTGGGAGACTGTGACCATGAGCGACTCCTCCTCCCCCGCCACACCCGTTCTCGACGTGTGGTGCGAGCTGCAGTGCCCGGACTGCCGTGGCGCGCTGGACGATCTCCGGGCCCTGCGGGCCCGCTACGGTGACCGGCTGGAGCTGCGGTTGCGGCACTTCCCGCTGGAGAAGCACAAGCACGCCTTCGCCGCCGCGCAGGCCGCCGAGGAGGCGTTGGAGCAGGGGCAGGGCTGGCCGTACGTCGAGGCGGTCCTGGCCAGGGTCGAGGAGCTGGACCGTAAGGGAGAACCCTTCCTGGTCGAGGTCGCGCGCGAACTCGGTCTTGACGCCGAGGAGTTCGACACCGCTCTGATCGACGGCCGGCACATCCTGATCGTCGACGCCGACCAGGCCGAGGGCAAGGCGATCGGCGTGACCGGCACGCCGACGTATGTCATCGGCGGCGAGCGGCTGGACGGCGGGAAGAGCCAGGAAGGGCTGCGCGAGCGCATCGAGGAGATCGCGGACCGGCTGCTCGCCGAGAAGCCCGAGGGGCCTGAGAGGGCCTAAGCCTGGGGCTTACAACAAGGGCTTGGCGAGGGCGTACAACGTCGTCTCGTAGCCGAGTGACTCATACAGCCGCTCCGCCGGGGTGTTGCCCGCGTGCACGTTGAGCTCGAGGGCGCGTCGCCCGGCGGCGATCGCCTGGCTCTCCGCCAGCAGCATCAGCGTACGGCCGTGTCCGCGTCCGCGATGGGCCGCGTCGGCCTCGACGTCGAAGACGAACGCCTTGTCGTCCCGAAGGGCCAGCCACAGGGTGCCCACGCGCACACCCTTGTCCTCCAACACGCTGAACAGCATGTTCTCGGTGGTCAGGCCCTGTGGCAGGAGCGTCTCGTGATCGCGCTGCGACTTGGCGTACGCCTCGGCCTCGGGCACACCCCGCTCGATCCACATGCGCGCGTACTGCTCGGCCTCGTACTCGTGCCAGGACTCGAACTCGGACTGCGTCATGGAGCGCGCGCGGCTGCCGGCGGGCAGTTCGGGTGGTGTGTCGCCGAGTTGCTTCTCCATTCCGCGGTTGCGCAGGACGTAACCGAGCGCCTGGAAGAGCCGCAGCGCAGCACCGGCCTCGGCGGGGACGCCCGTCTCGATCTGCCTGCAGCCCCAGCCGCGCGCCACCTCCTCCGCGGCGAGTGCGGCCACTGTCGCCCGGCCGCGGCGCCGGTCCGGCTCCTCGATGCGCAGGTCCAGGATGCGGGCCACCGTGTCGCCGAAGGAGGGAGAGGTGCCGAGGTGTATCCGGCCCACGGGACGGCTGTTCACGCACACCTGGTAGCGGCGTGAACGCGTCCCGTTCGCCTGGTGCTGAAGCGGCTCGGTCGGCCGCAGGGTCGTGGTCATCAGGGCAGTTCTACCCGTCGGGGCGGACCAGGCGCTCTCAATTTCCGAGCGGATCAATGTCGGCCCGGGACCGCTCGTCGAAGATCCGCATCGCCTTCGCGGTCACCGGACCGGGCGCGCCCGGCAGGAGGCGGTCGTCGACCCGGTGCAGGGCCTGGACGTCCCGCAGCGTGGACGTCAGGAAGACCTCGTCGGCCCGTTCCAGGACGTCCAGCGGCAGGTCGGTCTCCTTCGCCCCGGTCCACTCGATCGTCAACGCGCGGGTGATGCCCGCGAGGCAGCCGGAGGCGAGCGGCGGGGTGTGGATCTCGCCGTCCAGGACCACGAAGACGTTCGACCCGGTGCCTTCGCAGAGTTGGCCGACCGTGTTGGCGAACAGCGCCTCGGAGGCGCCCTGTTGGCGTGCGCGCGCGAGGGCGACGACGTTCTCGGCGTACGAGGTCGTCTTCAGGCCGGTGAGTGCGCCGCGCTCGTTGCGGGTCCACGGCACGGTGACGACCGCCGTGGAGTCGGGGCGCCGGCTGGTCTCGCCGAGGGCGACCACCAGGGTCGGGCCGTGCTCGCCGCGGTCGGAGCCGAGCGGGCCGTGGCCGCCTGTGTAGGTGATGCGCAGCCGGCCGAGCGGCATCGGGTTGGCCTCGAGGACGGCGGCGCAGGCGCGTCGTACCTCGTCGTGGTCCGGTTCGGGCAGACCCAGGCCGCGGGCGGAGCGGGTCAGCCGGTCGAGATGGCGGGTGAGCGCGAACGGCTTCCCGTCGACCGCCTTCACCGTCTCGAAGATGCCGTCTCCCACGGTCAGCCCGTGGTCGAAGACGGAGACGCGGGCAGCCTCGATGTCCTGCAGCCCGCCGTCGAGCCAAAGCTTCACTGGTTCTACCTCGCAACCATGCGCACGTGTCTGGTCGGCCGGGCCCGGCGCGTCAGACTCCCGCTCCACTGTCCTCGTACGTTCCCGACGCTACCGCGAGCAGCCGGGACGCCTTCAGCTCGGTCTCCCGCCACTCCCCCTCCGGGTCGGACCCCCAGGTGATGCCGGCGCCCGTGCCGAAGCGCAGGACGCCCTCCGTCCGGTCGATCCAGAAGGTACGGATACCGACGGCCAGCTCCCCTGTCCCACGGTCGGCGTCGACCCAGCCGATGCCACCGCAGTACGGCCCCCTGGGCGCCGTCTCCAGCGCTTCGATGATCCTCAGGGCACTCGACTTGGGCGCTCCGGTGACCGAGCCGGGAGGGAACGTGGCGGCGAGCAGTTCCGGCCACCCGGCGCCGGGGCGCAGTTCGCCGCGGACGGTGGAGACGAGATGAACCAGGCCGGGGTGCTTCTCGACGGCGCACAGGTCGGGGACGGTCACGCTGCCGGTGCCGCAGACACGCCCGAGGTCGTTGCGCACCAGATCCACGATCATCACGTTCTCGGCGTAGTCCTTCTCCAGCAGGTCCGCCTCGGTGCGTCCGGTGCCCTTGATCGGCCCGGACTCGACGACCCGGCCGTCCCGGCGCAGGAAGAGTTCCGGCGAGGCCGTGGCTATCTCCACCCCGTGGGCGGGCAGCCGGATCGTCCCCGCGTACGGTGCCGGGTTGCCGCGGGCCAGCAGCGCGGTGAGCGCGTCCACGTCGGCGTCGGGCGGAATCGGTGCGGAGAGCACCCGGCAGAGGTTCGCCTGGTAGACCTCGCCGGCCGCGATGTGCTCTCGGACACGCCGTACGCCTGCCATGTACGCGGCGCGGTCGAGGGACGACGTCCAGTCACCGGTCGCCGGTCCGTGCCACCGGCCCGGCACCGGTGCGGGCACGGGCTCCTGTCGTACGTCGGCGAAGCGGGCGCAGGTCAGCCGGCCCTCGAAGTCCGCGCAGACAGCCCAGAAACCGGTGGAGTCGAGGGCCGCGGGGTCCCTGGTGACATCGAGGAGACCGGTGGCGACGCGGTCACCGAAACGCGCGAGAGGAGGCAGGTCGGACACGCAGTCGAGTCTATGGCGGGTGTCAGGCAGGTGACCTGGCCATGTCGCCTCGGCTGCCCCGGCCAGGTCGGCAACCGGGTGCAGCGCAGCACGCTGCACAAACGCGTTTTTGTACTGGCCCCGGAATCCGCTAGAGTTCAACTCGTCGCCGGGCCGCGGGAGCGGTACGAAACGACAAGCGGACGTAGCTCAGTTGGTAGAGCGCAACCTTGCCAAGGTTGAGGTCGCGAGTTCGAGCCTCGTCGTCCGCTCGAAGGAACAGGGGGTCCACCCGGATCCCCTACACTCCTGGTGGAGTGGCCGAGAGGCGAGGCAACGGCCTGCAAAGCCGTCTACACGGGTTCAAATCCCGTCTCCACCTCCAAGGACGATTAGCTCAGCGGGAGAGCGCTTCCCTGACACGGAAGAGGTCACTGGTTCAATCCCAGTATCGTCCACTGGATCTGCTGTTCCATCGGCAAGATCCGTCTCGCGCGATTAGCTCAGCGGGAGAGCGCTTCCCTGACACGGAAGAGGTCACTGGTTCAATCCCAGTATCGCGCACGCACAGCTCGTGACCTTCGGGTCACGGTCCCGGGGACGATTAGCTCAGCGGGAGAGCGCTTCCCTGACACGGAAGAGGTCACTGGTTCAATCCCAGTATCGTCCACACACCTAAGCCCCCGGCCGTCTCGTACGGCCGGGGGCTTCGTGGTGGTCCGGTCAGCTGGAGAACAGCATGTGGCCGAAGCTCTTGTGCCGCTTGTGGCCGTAGTGACCGCCGTGGTGGCCGCCGCCGTGCGGGGCGCCCCAGGCCGGTGCCTGCGGGGCGGGGTACGCCTGCGGGGCGGCCGGGGGTGGCGGGGCGGGCTGGGCCCACTGGGACTCGACGCGGGACAGCGCCTCCAGCTCGCCGTAGTCGAGAAAGATCCCGCGGCAGCCGCTGCACTGCTCGATCTGGACGCCGTTGCGGTTGTACGTGTGCATCGGCGCATGGCACTTCGGACACTGCATGTCGGCTCAACTCCTCGCCGGTCGGTCCTGCTTCGCGTTTCGCCAGGACAGACTCTGTCCGGCTGCGGTCGGTTGCACACTACTTCGCCGGGTGTGGGCTCAACTCCGGTGGGGCGGAACTCATTCGGTCGCAGGCGTCTACGAGTGACTGCTCGATCTCGTCCAGCGGGCGGTCCGCGGCTGCCGCCTTGGTGATCGTGCGGGCGGCGGTTTGGACGGTGAGGGCGCGGGCGGGGACGTCCAGGGCCGGCCAGGGGTCGCCTTCGGCGGGGACGGCGGGGCCGTCGGCTGCGCGGTAGGCGGACAGGAAGCGGGCCCATTCGTCGGGTGTGAGCATGCCGCAGGCGTACCAGGACGCGGGGCGGGCGAGGTCCCAGGCGGGTGTGCCGGTGCCGAGGTCGTCGACGTCGATGAGTCGCCACGGGCCGTCCGGGGCGGGGTGGCGGACGAGTTGGCCGAGGTGGAAGTCGCCGTGGCAGAGGGTGCTGGTGTCCGGCATGGGGGTCTCGGCGCGGGCCCAGGCGGGGAGGGCGGTCCACGCTCGGAGGACCGGGGAGACGGCCGGGTGCGGGGCGAGGGCGCGGAGGCGGGCGACGGCGTGGGCTGCCTTGGCGGGGCCGCGCATGGGGGGCAGGGCGTGGGGCGCGGGGGTCCTGTGGAGGCGGGCCAGGAGGGTGGCGGCGGCTTCCCAGGGGGCGGTGTCGGGGTTTTCCGGGTCTACGGGGGTGCCGTACGGCCAGAACGTCACGATGCGGCCGTGGAGCGTGACCGGGGTCGGTGTGAGGGGAGGGAGGAGGACGTCCGGGAGGTGGGTGGCGGCGGTGAGGCGGGGGGCGAGGTCGGTGGGGGTGGCGTCGGGGGCGTGCGCCTTGGCGACGGTGTCCTCGTGGCGGACGACTGTGGCGTCGGGGCGGTCGGCGAGGGTGACGGGGGCTCCGCAGGGGCAGGCGGGGGTGCGGGCGTGGGCGGTGGCCCTTGCCTTTGCGGTGAGCGCGGGGAGGAGGGGGTTGGCGGTCACGTGGCCCCTTGGTGTGCGGATGGGTCTGGTGGCGAGGGTACGGAGAGGTGGGCGGCGGGGGTCTTGCGGGGCCGGTGCGTGGGTGTTCCTCGGCCATGTCGGTGGGGTGCCCGGCGTGGTGCGGGGTGGGTGACGCAGCCCGGCGCGGTGGCTGGGGAGAGGTGGGTCGCGCAGCCCGGCGCTGACGGGTTGCCGCCTGCGCCCACCCGTGCCGCCCCAGGCGGCACGCATGCCCGCAGCTTGGCGGGACGGCAGCCCGCCGCCTGCCTGGTGAGCGCCACCCGGCCACGCGAGCACCGGCGTCAGCCGCATCGCCCCTCGCACCGCAACCATCAATTGAGGAACCACGACGGCGAGCACCACGTCCGCGAGAGCGGCGCCGGTTTAGGCGCAAAAACAGCAATGCCGGCGCAGCTCCCCAGCTGCGCCGGCATTTGTGCCGTCCGCCGCACCCCCGTCCCCACGGGGTTTCATGGGTGGATGTCCCCGCCCGGACCGCTCTTCCGGGCCTGGGGTCGCCGCTCAGCGCCCCAGCACCACACCCACGGACGACGCTTGTGTGGCCACTGTCTCCCAGCCGTCGAAGACGAGCAGGAGCAGGACCGCCAGGGGAAGGGCCATCGCCGTTGCCACCAAGGGGTGGCGGCGGCCCTGGCGGCGCGGGTGGAACGCGGCGCTGTACGCCCTGCGTCCCTGTGTGCGGATCATCGTCCGCGGTGCCGTCTGGGCCATGGTCCCTCTCCTGACCGAACTCTGTTGTCGTTGGCAGCGGCGGGTGTCTGACCTCGGGGGACGAGTGCTGCACCCGCCGCTTGACTTCAAATCTAGGGGCGCGGCGAGCCGGGGGCGTCATGCCCTCGTACCGATTGCCGGGCCTCCCGGAGGATGAGCGGTTCCCCGCGGAGTACTCCCCTGGGTGGAGACGGGGTTCTACGTCTCGGGGTCTTCCCGGAGGGGGTGCCCGCTGTGTCCTGACTTTTCCGAGCTGTCCTCCCGCGGTATCGGCTGCTCGACCAGCGCCAGGACCCGGTTCGCCATGAAACGGGCCGTGCGCACCACGGACCCGCTTCGGGTGACTTCGCTCACTTCCACGACACCTCGGCGCACCGCCGTCTCCACCCTGCGGCCCGCCCTGCTTGCCACCACCTCGTACGTGCGCGTCGTGTCCCCGGCGTCCACGACTATCTCCACGCGATCACCCTTCACGGGTTCAATCCCCCTTCTGTGACGGGTCGTTGGGATCCGCGCGCACCCGAAGTCCGCCTGCTCGCACGCTCCCTGACCACCCTTCAAGTCTCCCACCCGGCACTGACAATCCATCGGGCCGAGAGGGCGCGGCCTCTGCGCGCGGGCGGCCGTGGAAACGTAAGCTGTGCCACGTCACAGGGACCGGGCAGCGGGGATGAACATGGCGATGATGCGCCTGAGGCGCGAGGACCCGCGCGTCGTCGGCTCATTCAGGCTTCACAGACGGCTCGGCGCGGGTGGGATGGGCGTGGTCTACCTGGGCTCCGACAAGAAGGGGCAGCGGGTCGCGCTCAAGGTCATCCGGCCCGATCTGGCGGAGGACCAGGAGTTCCGGTCGCGGTTCGCGCGCGAGGTCTCGGCGGCCCGGCGGATCCGGGGCGGCTGCACCGCACGGCTGGTCGCGGCGGATCTCGACGCCGAACGGCCGTGGTTCGCCACGCAGTACGTGCCGGGCCCGTCCCTGCACGACAAGGTCGCCGGCGAGGGGCCGCTGGTCGCGGCCGATGTCGCCGCCGTCGGGGCCGCCCTGTCGGAGGGGCTGGTCGCCGTGCACGAGGCCGGGGTCGTACACCGGGACCTCAAGCCGTCCAACATCCTGCTGTCCCCGAAGGGGCCGCGGATCATCGACTTCGGCATCGCTTGGGCGACCGGCGCCTCCACCCTCACCCACGTCGGCACGGCCGTCGGCTCGCCCGGCTTCCTCGCCCCCGAGCAGGTGCGGGGCGCCGCGGTGACGCCGGCCACGGACGTGTTCTCCCTCGGCGCGACGCTGGCGTACGCCTCGATGGGCGACTCGCCCTTCGGTCACGGCAGTTCCGAAGTGATGCTGTACCGGGTGGTGCACGAGGAGGCGCAGTTGCGCGGCGTTCCCGACGCGCTGGCCCCGCTCGTGCGGGCCTGTCTGGCGAAGGACCCCGAGGAGCGCCCCAGCACTCTCCAGCTGTCGCTCCGCCTGAAGGAGATCGCGGCCCGCGAGGCACAGGGGATCGCCGAGGCGCGTCCGCCCGCGCCCCGCACCGGGGAGGCGGACCGGCCCACCGGGCGGCTCGCCGACACCTACCCGGAGCGCGGTCTCCAGCGGCGCCCTCAGGGCCAGCCGGGACCGGCGCCGGGCGCGCAGAGCGGTCCGCCCGCGCCTCGGGGACCCGTCGCCGGGTCGCGCGGCTCCGCCACCGGGCGGGACACGGCGCCGCCGTCGCGGAACGGAACTCCGCAGCGGGGCACCGGCACTCCGCGCGGCGCCAATGGCTCGCGCGGCAGCGGTACGTCGACTCCCCGGCAGGGCACCCCACGGACCACCCCCGCACGGAACTCGACGCGCTCGGGCAACGGCAGCAGGCCGACCCCACGCGGTGGCAACGGTCGTCCCGCTCCCCGGACCACGGGCGGCACCGGGCTGCGGCCCGCCAATCCGCGGCTGCTGCGACAGCGGCTGTTCGTGTTCGTCGTCGTGACCCTGCTGGTCGCGCTCGGCATCGCAGCGGCCCAGGGCTGTCAGGGGCCCTCGCGTGGGCTCGGCGGCGAAGGGGACGTCGTACGACAGCAGGAGCGGGTGGACGTACCACCGCATGACCCGTCGTTGGACGGGCGGCAGGTTTCGGACACGCCTTAGAGCTGAGGACGGCCGCTCGCCACGGCGTAGAAGGCGACCGCGGCCGCCGCTCCCACGTTGAGGGAGTCGACGTCGTGGGACATGGGGATGCGGACCCATTCGTCGGCGGCGACCAGGGCCTGGGTGGACAGGCCGTCGCCCTCGGCGCCGAGCATCAGGGCCACCCGGTCCATCCGGTGCGGCGCGGCCTCGTCGAGGGTCTTGGCCTTCTCGTCCGGGGTGAGGGCAAGGAGGGTGAAGCCGGCCTCGCGGACCGATTCCAGGCCCCTGGGCCAGGTGTCCAGGCGGGCGTACGGCACCGAGAAGACGGCGCCCATCGAGACCTTCACGCTGCGGCGGTACAGCGGGTCCGCGCAGTCCGGGGAGAGCAGCACCGCGTCCATGCCGAGGGCCGCGGCTGAGCGGAAGATCGCGCCGATGTTGGTGTGGTCGTTGACGGACTCCATGACCACCACCCGGCGTGCGGTCTGCAGGAGTTCGGCCGCCACGGGCAGCGGCTTGCGCTGCATGGAGGCGAGCGCGCCGCGGTGCACGTGGTACCCGGTGACCTGCTCGGCGAGTTCCGGGCTGACCGCGTAGACGGGTGCGGGGAGTTCGTCGATGACGTCGCGCATGACGTCGACCCACTTGGCGGACAGCAGCATCGAACGCATCTCGTAGCCCGTGTCCTTCGCCCGCCGGATGACCTTCTCGCCCTCGGCGATGAACAGGCCCTCGGCGGGCTCGCGCTTCCGGCGCAGCTCTACGTCGGTCAGGCCCGTGTAGTCGTGCAGGCGCGGGTCGTCGGGATCCTGGACGGTGATGAGATCGGCCACAGGGTGATACTGCCTTGTCGTGCGTGCGGTGCCAACGGCTCGGGACGGGTTCTGTTACCCCGGGTTACGCGGGCGGGTGCGGGCCTACCTTGACCACCTCGCCGATGACGATCACCGCCGGCGGCTTCACCTCGTGGGTGAGCACCGTCTCGCCGGCCGTCGCGAGGGTCGCGTCGACCCGGCGCTGGCCTGCCGTCGTGCCCTCCTGGATCAGGGCGACGGGCGTGTCCGGGGACTTGCCGTGGGCGATGAGCGTCTCGGCGACCTTCCCGATCGTGGCGACGCCCATGAGGATCACCAGCGTGCCGGTGAGCCGGGCGACGGACGGCCAGTCGACCAGGGAGCGCTCGTCGTCGGGGGCGATGTGACCGCTGACCACGGTGAACTCGTGGGCGACACCGCGGTGGGTGACCGGGATGCCGGCGGCGCCCGGGACCGAGATCGAGCTGGAGATCCCGGGCACGACCGTGCACGGGACGCCGGCCTCGGCCAGCGCCTGGACCTCCTCCATGCCGCGGCCGTAGACGAAGGGGTCGCCGCCCTTGAGACGTACGACCGACTTGCCCGCCTTGGCATGCTCGATCAGCGCGTTGTTGATGACCTCCTGAGCCATGAACCGGCCGTACGGCAGCTTCGCCGCGTCGATCACCTCGACGCTCGGGGGGAGCTCCGCGAGCAGGTCACGCGGGCCCAGGTGGTCGGTGATGACCACGTCGGCCTCGGCGAGCAGGCGGCGTCCGCGGACCGTGATCAGGTCCGGGTCGCCGGGGCCGCCGCCGACCAGGGCGACGCCGGGGGTGCGGGTGCGGTGGTGGGGGGCGACGAGGGTGCCGTCGCGGAGGCCCTCGACGACCGCGTCGCGGATGGCGGCGGTGTGGCGGGGGTCGCGGCCGCGCGCCTCCGTCGTGAGGACGGCGACCGTGACGCCCTCGCTGTGGCCGGTGGCGGGGGTCCAGGCGGTGGCCGCGTCGGCGTCGTCGGAGCGTACGCACCAGACACGGTGGCGTTCGGCTTCGGACGAGGCGAGGTGGTTCGCCTTGTGGTCGCTGGTGGCGATGAGGGCGTACCAGGCGTCGGCGAGGTCGCCTTCGGCGTACGGGCGCTTGTGCCAGGTGATCTCGCCCGCGTCTGCCATGGCTTCCACCGACGGGGTCGCCTCGGGTGATACGAGCACGATGTCGGCGCCCGCCGCGATGAGTGCCGGGAGGCGGCGCTGGGCGACCTGGCCGCCGCCGAGGACGACGACCCGGCGGCCGGTGAGGCGGAGGCCTACGGGGTAGGCGGGGTGTTCGGCCATGAGGGTGCGGCTCCTCGAACAGGCGGTGGTTCGGCGGGCGTGCTGCGGCGTTGAAGCGGCCCTGACGTGCGGATTTTAAGGCGCGGGCTCGGTGGGTGGCTTGGGTGGGTGGGGTTTCCTTCCCCAAGCCCGCCCCTTCCCGAAACCGGGGGCTCTGCCCCCGGACCCCCGAAGGTGCGGGTCCGTGGGCGGCTGTGCCCACCCGTTCCGCCCCAGCGGAACGACTGCCCACAGCCGCGCGGCCTACTTCTCAGTTACCCCCGCCGAGTCGAACGTCGCCACCTCGTGCATCGCCCTCGCCGTGCTCTGGACCAGTGGCAGGGCCAGGAGTGCGCCTGTGCCCTCGCCGAGGCGGAGGTCGAGGTCGACCAGGGGACGGAGGCCCAGCTTGTTCAGCGCGGCGACGTGGCCGGGTTCGGCGCTGCGGTGGCCGGCGATGCAGGCGGCCAGGACCTCGGGGGCGATGGCGCGGGCGACCAGGGCGGCGGCGCCGGCGCTGACGCCGTCGAGGATGACCGGCGTGCGGAGGGACGCGCCGCCCAGCAGCAGGCCCACGATCGCCGCGTGCTCGAAGCCGCCGATCGCGGCGAGTACGCCGATGGGGTCGGCCGGGTCCGGCTGGTGGACGTCGATGGCGCGGCGGACGACCTCGGTCTTGCGGGCCAGGGTCTCGTCGTTGATGCCGGTGCCGCGGCCGGTGACCTCGGCGGGGTCCGTGTCGGTGAAGACCGAGATCAGGGCGGCGGACGCGGTCGTGTTCGCGATGCCCATCTCGCCGGTGAGGAGCGCCTTGTTGCCGGCCGCCACCAGGTCGCGGGCCGTCTCGATGCCGACCTCGATGGCCTGCTTGGCCTCCTCGCGGGTCATCGCGGGGCCGGTCGTCATGTCGGACGTACCGGCGCGGACCTTGCGCGGCAGCAGGCCCGGCGTGGCGGGGAGGTCGGCTGCCACGCCCACGTCCACGACGCAGACCTCGGCGCCCACCTGGCCGGCGAAGGCGTTGCAGACCGCGCCGCCGCCGAGGAAGTTGGCGACCATCTGGGCCGTCACCTCCTGGGGCCAGGGAGTGACTCCTTGCGCGTGCACACCGTGGTCGCCCGCGAAGATCGCGACCGCGGCGGGCTCCGGGATCGGCGGCGGGCACTGGCGGGACAGGCCGGAGAGCTGCGCGGAGATGATCTCCAGCATGCCGAGCGAGCCGGGCGGCTTCGTCATCCGCTTCTGCCGCTCCCAGGCCTCGCCGAGCGCCTTGGCGTCGAGCGGGCGGATCTGGGAGACGGTCTCGGCGAGGAGGTCGTGCGGGTCCTCGCCGGGCAGGGCGCGGCGGCCGTACGTCTCCTCGTGCACGACCCAGGACAGCGGGCGGCGCTTGGACCAGCCCGCCTGCAGCAGCTCGGGCTCCTCCGGGAACTCGTCGACGTAGCCCACGCAGAGGTAGGCGACGACTTCGAGGTGCTCGGGCAGGCCGAGGGTGCGGACCATCTCGCGCTCGTCGAAGAAGCTGACCCAGCCGACGCCGAGGCCCTCGGCGCGGGCGGCGAGCCAGAGGTTCTCGACCGCGAGCGCGGAGGAGTACGGCGCCATCTGCGGCTGGGTGTGGCGGCCGAGCGTGTGCCGGCCGCCGCGGGTCGGGTCGGCGGTGACGACGATGTTCACCGGGGTGTCGAGGATGGCCTCGATCTTCAGTTCCTTGAACTGCTTCGCCCGGCCCTTGGGCAGCGACTTGGCGTAGGCGTCGCGCTGGCGCATGGCCAGCTCGTGCATCGTGCGCCGGGTGTCGGCGGAGCGGATGACGACGAAGTCCCAGGGCTGTGAGTGGCCCACGGACGGGGCGGTGTGCGCCGCCTCCAGGACACGGAGCAGGACCTCGTGCGGGATGGGGTCGCTGCGGAAGCCGTTGCGGATGTCGCGGCGTTCACGCATGACCTTGAGGACGGCCTCGCGTTCGGCGTCTTCGTAGGCGGGTGCGGCCGGGCCGGTGGACTCTGGTGTTTCTGCCACTACGGCCGTGCTTTCTTCAAGGTCGGCGGCCCGGGTGTCCAGGTCCTCCGCATGCTGTACGAGTTCGGGGTCGGGCTCCGCGGCCGCGGGCGCGGCATCGCCGTCCCGTGGAGCGGGGACGACGACTGGGGATTCCTGGTGGTCGTCCGCCGGGAACTGCAGGGCCTCCGGGGGCGTCGGCGCGAGGTGCGGGGTCGTCGGCACGGACCCCTCGACCGGGACGAACTGGCCCATCGGCTCCTCCGGCACACCGGCGGCCGGGAAGGTGCCCGTGACATCGCCGTGCTCACCGGGGGCTGCGGCCTCCTCGAACTGCGCCTGTTCGACGACGAGTTCGGCCGGGGCGACGTCCTCGGCGGCGAGCGGCTGAGGCACCTCCGCGTCATCCATCGGCGTGCCTACGGCCATACCGTGCGCCTCGGCCGTCACGGCGTCCGGCGTCTCCGGCTGCGCGGCGACGATCGGCGTGTGCGGCGCCGCGTGCTGCGGGCCCTGGGTGTGATGTGCGTCGGCCGGCGGCTGCTCGTGCGGGTCCTGCGCGAGGATCTCGGCGTCGGCGGGCGGGAGGGGCTGTGCCGCCTCCGGTGCCGCCGGGAAGGGCATGGCGGATTCGGGGGTCTGGGGCGCGGGAGTGGACAGGGCCGGGTCAGCATCCGACGCGGATTCGGGTGCGGATGCGGCCGGGTCGGGGGCGTGCGTGGTTGTGGGGGTGGCCGGGTCGGGGGCGTGGGCGGGCTCTGGTGCGGCCGGGTCGGGGGTCTGAGTGGTCGCGGGGGCGGCCGGGTCGGGGGCCTGAGTGATCGTGACGGCGGCCAGGTCGGAGGCGTGCGCGGGCTCCGGTACAGCCGGATCGGGAGCGTACGCCGACTCCGGTGCAGCCGGGTCAGGAGCGTGCGCGGGCTCCGGTGCGGCTGTTTCCGCGGTGGGTACGACCTCGGGGGTCTGACCGGCGTCCTGAGAGGCGACGGCTTCTGCGAGGTGCCCGGCCTCGGGGAGCCCGGCGTCCGGGGCTGTCACCGTCGTCGGGGCCTGAGCGGCATCCGGGGCAACTCCCATGCCGGGCGACGAATCCGCTTCCGGAGCGGACGGAGCCTCGGCCACCTGTCCGGCGTCCGGGACGACAGAGCCATCGGGCAACTGCCCAGCATCCGAGACCCCAGCGTTCTCAGGCAACTGCCCGGCATCCGGGCCCGCGGCGTTCTCAGGCGCTTGCCCCGCATCCATCACCGCAGGGCCTTCAGGTACCTGCCCCGCATTCGGAACCGCAGCACCTTCAGGCAACTGCGCGGCATCCGGAGCCGAAAGGCCTTCGGCCACCGGCCCGGCGTCAGCGCCGAACTCGGGCTCGGCTCCGGCAGCCTGACCGCCCTCTGCCGCAGCCGCACCATCCGGCGCCGCCCCGCCCTCGGGAGCCGAACCCCCAGGCACCTCACCGATCGAGCCGGCGGTGTCCACGGGCATCTGCCCGGCCTCCGGCCCCACCGCACCCGCCGAGACCGCCGGAGCGGTCGGGACCGGACCACCGTCCGCCCCGTACCCCCCAGCAGAACCCGGCGCAGCCTCTCCGCCGTACGACGCCTCGGCGCCCTCGGCGGCTTCCAGGCTCTCCGCGACGGGCGCAGCCTCGGCGCCCTCCACACCGTACGCACCCTGCTCCGCCTCCGCCGTCCGCGGAGCCGCCACAGCGACGTGAGCCATACCCACCGGCTCGGCTGTCGGGACAACCGTTTCCGCAGGGGGTGCCTCGGTGTGCACCGGGGCCTGGACCGTGCCCGGTGCGGGGGCGCCCCAGGGGGACGCGCCCTGTGGGGCGGACTCGCGCAGCTGCGGGACGTCGAGGTACTCGGGGCCGGTCGGGTACGGGCCCGGTCGGCCGGCGGGGGCGCCGGCGGGGCCGCGGTCGGCGAGGGAGCGGACCGGGCTGGCGGACTGGTCGGGGGTCGGCGGGCCGAGGTGCAGCGGGCGGCGGTGAGTCGTCGCCGGGGTGGACGGCGGCGTCTGCGTGGGCAGGCGGACGCCGCTGAGGTCCACGTTGCCGCTGTCGCGGCCGGCGGTCTCGTGCGGGCCCGGCTCATGGACGGCCTCGACGACCGGCTCGGGGGCGGGCGGAGGTACCTCGTTGCCCCACGCGCCCTGGGCGCCCGGCAGCAGCAACAGGTCTTCGTCCTCGGCGGTGGTCTCGGAGAGGTAGGTGTACGCACCGTGCGCGGGGGCGCCCGGCTGCTCCACCATGCCTGCGCTCTCCGGCAGCCCCTCGCCCGGGACCTGGCCGGTGTCGGTCATGCGTACCCCTCGCCCATCGGTTAGTGCTTCTACGACCTGCTCACCGGGGACGGCGCACCGACCGCCCCCGCAGTGAAGAACGAGCGTGCGTGCCCAGCGGCACGAACGACCCGTCGACAAATGACGACAAAGCCATTAACTGGCATTGTCGCGGCCGTTCCCCCGTCACGACAGCATGATCCGCGACGAGACCGCTGTGGACTGCGCCACGTTGCGCGTCCTCCGGTTCTGCCGTACCACAGCCACCCCAAAACGGGTGCCCTTTCCGGACATTGACCGACGAAGCGCCGGGCGACCGAGTGCGGTACAACGATCGGCCAGCCTACCGCGCGCGGTACGACAACAGGATCACGGGGACGGGATCGGGATCAGCCCGTGCGCTCCGGCAGGACCCCGCTGAGCAGGAACGCGACGCTCCGTTCCCGCTCCGTCCAGGCCCGCGTGTCGAGTTCGACGGACTGCAGCAGGGCGCACTCGACCCGGTAGCCGTGTTCGGTCAGGTCGCGGCCGACGAGTTCGGCGGCGTCGCGGGTGGCCGCGTGGGTGACGATGCGCTGCGGGCGGCGGTCGGCGACCGCGGAGACCACGGCCGCTCCCCCGCCGCCGACCCGGACGACGTCCGGCTCGGGCAGGTTCTCCAGGACGTGCGGGGCGCTGCCGTGCACGACCTGGAGCTGGACGCCGTGGTGCCGGGCGGCGGACTCGGTGCGGGCGCAGGCCTCGGGCGCGCTGTCCACGGCGATGACGGCGGCGCCGGCCCGGGCGGACTCGACGGCGAAGGCGCCGCTGCCGCAGCCGATGTCCCACACGAGGTCGCCGACGCGCGGGCCGAGGCGGGCGAGTTGGGCCGCGCGGAGCGGTTCCAGTTCGCCTTCGCCCATGAGTCCGCCGTACGCCGCGGAGGGCAGGGTCCAGCCGCGCGACCCGGCGGCCGGTTCGCGTCCGGCGATCCAGCCGCCTTCGGCTCCGCCGGCGGTTCCTCCGATGACGATGACCACATTGGGGTCTCGCCACGTGTGGTCGGCGGCCTTGTCGGAGGTGAGGATCGTGACCTGCTCGCGGTCGGTGCCCAGTTCCTCGCAGATGACGAAGGTGCGGTGGACGCCTTCGAGGAGCAGGCCGAGTTCGGCGGGTCCGGCGCCGGGTGAGGTGAGGACGGCGACCTTGGTGTGGGCGCGGCACACGTTCACCGCGCGTCGCAGGGTGCGCCGGTGGGCGACGACCACGTGGGCGTCGTCCCAGGGCATTCCGGCGCGGGCGAAGGCGGTGGCCACGGAGGAGACGGCGGGGACGACCTCGACCTCCAGGCCGAACTCGGGCGCGCGCAGGGTCCGTACGACCCCGAAGAAGCCGGGGTCCCCGTCGGCGAGCACCACCGCGGTGCCGCGGTGCCGGGCGATGCGGCGGGCGGCGAGGGCGACGCTGCCGAGGCGGATCCGCTCGGCGGTGTGCGGCACTTCGGGGAGCGCGAGGTGGTGGGCGGCGCCGGCCACCAGCGTGGCGGCGCCCAGGGCCGCGCGTGCCGCGGCGGTCAGGGGCGAACCGTCCCAGCCGATCACCGTGACCCGGTCGGCCATCGTCGTCAGTCTCCAGAGGGTTTGCGCAGGTCGTCAGGGGGTGGCCCGTACCCGGGCTCCGTGAGAGTACCTGGTGGCGTCGGGAGACCCGCGAGGGTGGTGGCCGCGTGCGGGGTCAGTTCCAGTCGGCGAGCTCGGTGAACCCGCCGTCGCCGACGCCCGCGAGGTCCTCCGGCAGGAGGCTCCACACGATCACATCGGTGCGTACGTCGGCCCAGTCGCCGTTCTCGGTTCTGCTGCGGGCTATCCAGGCGTTGCGCAGGACGCCCTCGCTGATGCACCCGATCTTCTGGGCGACCTGCTGGGAGGCGGTGTTGTCGGCGGCGGTACGCAGTTCCAGCCGCTCGAACTTCTGGTCGTGGAACAGCCACTGGGCGGTGGCGAGGGCCGCCTCGGAGGCATAGCCCTCGCCGCGTGCCCAGGGGGCGATGACGTACGCGATCTCGCTGGCCCGCACCCGCCAGTCGGTGTTCCGCAGGTGCACGATGCCGACGAGACGCTGGGTGAGGAACTCGGTGACCGCGAAGACGATCCCGCGGCCGTCGGTGCGCTCGGCGGGGGCCTGTTCGGTGACCCAGGCACGTGCGTGGGCCTGGGTGTAGGGGTGCGGGGCCGAGGTCCAGGCGGTGACCATCTCGTCGTTCATCATCTCGGCCAGGGAGTCGATGTCCGGCGCCTCGAAGGGGCGCAGCACCAACCGCTCCGTGCTGATGGAGATGTCGGGGAAGGTGCTCGTCATGCGCCGCTCCGTAACCTTCGGAAAACCTGCAGGGCCTGCTGAACTGCCCAGCATGCAGCATGAAAGCACTGAACCGCACCACGGGGTCCACACCAAGTGAGCGTGCGGACCCCCTGCGTGGCGAAACGTCGTGTACGCGCCGTCAGAAGGCGGCGACGACCGCGCCGTCGTACGTGTCCTCGATGAACTTCTTCACCTCGGGCGAGGTGAGCAGCTCGGCCAGCTTCCGCACGCGCGGGTCGTCCTCGTCGCCCTTCTTCACGGCGAGGAAGTTGCCGTACGGGTTGTCCTTGGGCGACTCGGCGACAAGGGCGTCCTCGGCCGGGCTGAGGTCGGCCTCCAGGGCGTAGTTGCCGTTGATCACGGCGGCGTCGACATCGCTGAGGGAGCGCGGCAGTTGGGCCGCCTCGAGCTCCTTGAACTGGAGGTTCTTGGGATTGGAGGCGATGTCCTTGGGGGTCGCCTCGTAGCCGACTCCCGCCTTGAGCTTGATGACGCCGTTGGTCTCCAGCAGCTTCAGCGCGCGGGCTTCGTTGGTGGTGTCGTTCGGCAGGGCGATCGTGGCGCCCTTCTTCAGGTCCGTGAGCTTCTTGACGCCCTGGGAGTACACGCCGAGCGGCTCCAGGTGCACCGTGGCGTCGGGCACGGCCACGATGTCGGTGCCGTTCTCCTTGTTGAAGTCGTCCAGGTACGGCTGGTGCTGGAAGTAGTTGGCGTCGACCTCGCCCTGCTGGACGGCCGTGTCCGGAGTCACGTAGTCGGTGAACTCCTTGACCTCCAGTTCGAGGCCGGCCTTCTTCGCCAGGTTGTCCTTCACGTAGGTGAGGATCTCGCCCTGCGGGGTGGGCGTGGCGGCGACCGTCAGCGGCGCGTTGGCGTCGGCGGAGTCCTTGTCCGAGCCGCAAGCGGTGAGCCCGAGGGTGAGGGCTCCGGCGGCGAGGACGGCGGTGGTGATCTTGGCGGTGTTACGCACGAAAAGTGCCTTTCCTGATGGTGGTGCAACCCCGTGATGGGTGTGACGGGGAGATCGTGGTGGGTGTAGCGGGGAGACCTCAGACGGTCTTGCTGGTGGCCGTGGACGCCTTCAGCAGCCGAAGCTTGGGCGCGGGGCCCGAGGTGCCCCCGCGGCGATGCAGGGAGCGGGCCGCGTAGTCGCCGGCGAACTGGATGAGGGAGATGACCACGGCGAGGATCGCGACGGTGAGCCACATCAGCTCGGTCTCGAAGCGCTGGTAGCCGTAGCGGATGGCGATGTCGCCGAGGCCGCCCGCGCCGACCGTGCCGGCCATCGCGGAGTAGCCGATGAGGGCGACGATCGTGGTCGTGGTGCTGGCGATCAGCGAGGGCAGCGACTCGGGTACGAGGACCTTGCGGACGATCGTCCAGGTGTTGCCGCCCATCGACTGCACGGCCTCGACGAGCCCGCCGTCCACTTCGCGGACAGCCGTCTCAACAAGGCGCGCGAAGAAGGGGATCGCGCCGATGGCGAGCGGCACGATGGCGGCCTCGCGGCCGATGGTCGTGCCGGTGATCGAGCGCGTGAAGCCCATCAGCGCGACCATCAGGATGATGAACGGCATCGAGCGGGCGACGTTCACGATCTGCCCGATCACCCTGTTGGCGACGACGTTCTGGAGCAGTCCGCCCCGGTCGGTGAGGACGAGCAGGACGCCGAGCGGGAGGCCGCCGACGACGGCGATGAGCGTGGACCAACCGACCATGTAGAGGGTGTCCCAACAGGCCTGCTCCAGCAGAGGCTGCATTTCGGACCAGGTCATCACTTGGCACCTTCCGTGAGCAGTACGGGCTCCTGGCCCAACACGTCTATCTGCAGGCCCTGTTCGCGCAGGAAGCCGATCGGCACGACGTTGTCCTCGTAGCGGCCGGGCAGTTCGATGCGCATCCGGCCGACCTGGAGGCCGCCGACGGTGTCGATGGCGGCGCCGAGGATCGAGATGTCGATGTTGTAGGTGCGCGAGAGCTGGGAGATGACCGGCTGGGTGGCGGCCTCGCCCTGGAAGGTGACGTCGACGACGGTGCGGTCGGCGTCAGTGGCCTCGCCGCCCACCGGGAAGAGCGCGGAGGCCAGTTCGGAGCCGGGGGTCGCGAGCAGTTCGCTCACCGTGCCGGACTCGACGATGCGGCCCTTCTCCATGAGCGCGGCCGAGTCGCAGATCGACTTCACGACGTCCATCTCGTGGGTGATGAGCAGGACGGTCAGGCCCAGCTGGCGGTTCAGGTCGCGCAGCAGCTGGAGGATCGAGCGGGTGGTCTCCGGGTCGAGGGCGCTGGTGGCCTCGTCGGAGAGCAGCACCTTCGGGTCGCCGGCCAGAGCGCGGGCGATACCGACGCGCTGCTTCTGCCCCCCGGAGAGCTGAGCGGGGTAGGCCTTCGCCTTGTCCGCCAGACCCACCAGGTCCAGCAGCTCGAGCGCCTTGCGGGAGCGCTCCGCGCCGGACCTGCCGAGGATTTCGAGCGGCAGCTCGACGTTGTCCTGGACCGTCCGGGAGGACAGCAGGTTGAAGTGCTGGAACACCATGCCGATACGGCTGCGCGCCTGCCGCAGTTCCTTGCCGGCACGCGGTCCGCGCCCGGCGAGCGCGGTGAGGTCCTGACCGGCGACGGTGACCGTGCCGGCGGTGGGGCGCTCCAGGAGGTTGATGCAGCGGATCAGCGAGGACTTGCCGGCGCCGGACTGGCCGATGACGCCGTACACCTCGCCTTCGCGGACATGCAGGTCGACGCCGTCGAGGGCGGTCACCTCACGTCCGCGGCCGCGGTAGACCTTTGTGAGGCCGGATGTGGTGATCACTGGGATTCCGTCACTGTCGAGTACGCGGGCGTGGGTGTGCCCTGGTACGGGAGAGAAGATGTGCGCGGGCAATGGGTCACGTACGGCAAACGGCGTACGGACATGCCACGGCGGCTCGCTTCGGGGCGCGAGGCTCAGGGTGGTTCAGGGGCCCTCTAGAAGGCGCACATTCGACACATACAACGAGCACCGGGCGTCATGGTCGCCTCGGTCGCAAACGTGCGGCAGCTCGTCGTGGTCATGCGATCAGTAAACCAGACCTACGGTCCTTACCGAGCGCCGCTGTCCGCATCGTGGACAGCGGTGGACAGGCGTCAGCGGCGGACGGAGATCTCCACTCCCCCGGCGCTGACCAGCGCGGACAGGGCCGACAGATCGGTGACCACCAGATCGGCGTCCAGCTCGTGGGCCTGGTGGGTTGTGGCCAACGCCACGGTGGTCATCCCGGCGGCGCGGCCCGACTGGAGCCCGGCCGGGGCGTCCTCGAAGACGACGCAGTGCGCCGGGTCGACGCCCAGTTCGCGCGCGGCGAGGAGGTAGGGCTCGGGGTCGGGCTTGCCGCGTGTGATGTCGTCGGCGGTGACCATGGTCTTGGGGAGGATGCCGACGGCGTCGAGCCGGGCTTCGGCGAGCCGCCGGGTCGCGGAGGTGACGACAGCCCAGCGGTCCGCGGGCAGCGAGTCGAGGAAGTCCTTCGTGCCGGGCAGCAGGTGCACGCCCCCGTTCGGTACGTCCTCCACCTCCAGCGTCTCGATCCGCGCGAGTGCCTCCGGCACCACCTGCGCGGGCAGCAGCTCCGCGACTATCTCGACGGCCGGGCGTCCGTGCAGCTCGACCCTGCCGAACTCCTCCGTGATGCCGTACTCCTCGGCCCAGCGCGCCCAGCAGCGGTCCACGGAGGCGAGGGAGGAGACGAGGGTGCCGTCGTTGTCGAACAGGAGAGCTTGTGCACGGATCTTCATGCCCTCGACCCTACGGTGCGCCCCGGGGGCGGCCGCATCAGGCCTTTTGGGCCGTAATAGGCTCGCCGCATGTTTGATGCCCTGACGCTGGTGACCGGGGTCGCCGCGCTGTTGCTCGCCGCGTGGTGCGGGTGGGCGGCGTACCGAGATCAGCCGACCAAGGACTGGCACTTCATCGGCATGGCCGTGGTGACGGTACTGGCCCTGGTGCAGTTGGTGATCGGGATCGTGCGGCTGGCGCAGGGCGACGAACCGGAGCAGGGTACGACGATCTTCGTCGCGTATCTGCTGGGTGCGTTCGCGTGTATTCCGGCGGCGGGGTTCATGTCGCTGGCGGAGCGGACGCGGTGGGGTTCCGTGACGGTGGCGGCCGGTGGTGTGGTGCTGGCGGTTCTTGAGGTGCGGCTTTATGACATCTGGGGAGGCTGAGGTGACGGCCGTGGAGGAGAAGCGGATCCGGCTCATCAGTGGGCCCGGGATGCTGCTGGTCTGGTTGTACGGCGTGATGGTCGTCGGGGCCGTGTCCCGCTCGGCCGTGCAGATCGCGACGGAGTTCGACCATGCGCCGCTGGCGTACTCGCTGTCCGCGGTCGCGGGCCTCGTGTACGGCTTCATCACGTACTCGCTGGTGCGGGGTGGGGAGACGGCCCGCAAGGCGGCGTTGGTGTGCTGCGCCGCGGAGCTTTTGGGGGTGTTGACGGTCGGTACGTGGACGTTGGTCGATCCGTCGGCGTTTCCTGATGCGACCGTGTGGTCGGACTACGGCATGGGGTATCTGTTCATCCCTGTGCTGCTGCCCTTGTCCGCGATCTACTGGTTGCGGAGGGCGCGGAGCGAGCAGCCTGGTTGATCATTGTCGGCGGCTTTCCGTCGTCTGTGGCTGGTCGCGCAGTTCCCCGCGCCCCTAGGGGGACGTCAGTGTCGGCGCTCGTCAAGCAGTTGCCGCATATGAACCCGCCGACTTCTCCAGGACGATCATCGGTACGCCGTCCTCGCCCTTTGACGTGCCCACCGTCTGGTAGCCGACCTTGCGGTAGAGGCGCAGGTTGCCCTCGCTGCGGTGGCCGGTGTGGAGGCGGAAGCGCTTGGCGCCGTGTTGTTCGGCGAGGGCGGATTCGGCTGCGCGCAGGAGCCTCGCGCCGATGCCGTGGCCCTGGAGGCGGGGGTGGACGCAGAGCTTGCCGATGGCGGCGGCGCCGTCGTCGGTGAGGGCGCCGCGGACCGAGCCGACCACCTCGTCGCCGAGGCGGGCGACGAAGACGCAGTCCTTGGCGACCTCCTCGCGGACCGAGTCCAGGGGCTGGACCAGCGGGTCGATGCGGTAGTTGCCGTACAGCGCCGCCTCGCTCTGGAAGCAGAGGTACTGCAGCCGGAAGATCTGCTCGGCATCCTGCTCGGCCGCCACGGAGATGGTCACGCTCATGCCCATGTGTGCACGCCTCCCGCTCACCTGTCGCCTGTTGTTCCTCGTTCCTATCCCCGCGCTTCGCGGGCCGCAACCTCCGGCGTGAGCAATCGACGCAGACATCCCAGGCATCTGGAACGTTCCGGACCAAGACTGCCCTGTGACATACCCAACTCCCCCGCGATTTCCCGGTATGTGAGGTCCTTCGGCGACAGGAGGGCTTCCAGGAGGCGGGGGCAGCGGCCGGGGAGGCGGCGCACGGCGTCGCGCAGGGCGCGGTGGCGGGCGGCGGTGAGGGCGAGGTGTTCCGGGCCGTGATCGCTGATGTCGGCGGGTTCGGTGTCGTACGGCCGTTCGTGTCGGTTCGTACGGCGGGCGCGGCGGACCTCGGACCGGACGGCCTCGCGGAGCCAGCGTTGGGGGTCGCTCGGCGGGCCCTCCGCGTCCAGGTGCTCCAGGAGGCGGAGCCAGACCGCCTGCTCCAGGTCGCCGGGCTCGGTTCCGGAGGCATGTGCCTCCGCGGAGGCCTCGGCGGTGAGCAGCGGTCGCAGTGCGGTAACCAGGTCGTACGTCATATGCGACACGACGCGGCCGCCCGGGCTGCGGGTTGCCCGGGCGGCCGGATGTCACCCCAACCGGGGTGGAGGGCTCAGCCGTTGACGAAGTCCTCGCGGGCCAGCAGACCGGTGTCCGGCTGGTCGGTGAAGACGCCGTCGATGCCGGTGGCGAAGTAGGTCTTGTAGGCGCCGAAGACATCGCCGTACGCGTCGGCGTCGGTGCCCTTGCGGAAGTTCGCCGGCAGGAAGGGGTTCTCGTTGCGCAGCGTCCACGGGTGCAGGATCAGGCCCGCCGCGTGGGCGTCCTTGACCAGCGTGGTCGGCTTGGTGATGTTGCCGCTCGCGTCCCTCGGGATGATCAGGTCGAGGGTGGGGCCGATGCCGTTGGCGTAGGAGGCGATCCACTTCAGGCCCTCGGGCTTGACCAGGTCGGCGACCGTGCGCGGGTCACCGGCCTCGACGAAGTCCCAGGGGCGGGTGGTGGGGCCGGACAGCAGCACGGCGAGGGGGTTGCCGACGAGCTTGTTCAGGCGCTGGATGCTGGTCGGCTCGAAGGACTGCAGGATGACCGGCGAGTTCTTCCGGTCCTTGCCGTACTTGCGCAGCAGCTTGGCGACCCGCTCCTCCAGGCCGAGGCCCAGCTTGCGGAAGTAGGTGGGGTGCTTGGTCTCGGGGTAGATCCAGACCTGCTTGCCGCGCTTGCGGGTCTGCTCGTCCTGCCACCGGAGCACCTCTTCGAAGGTGGGGATCTCCCAGCGGCCGTTGTAGAGGGTGTTGTGCGGGCGGTTGGCCGGGATGCGCTCGATCGCGCGCAGGGTCTTCAGCTCGGCGAGCGTGAAGTCCTCGGTGAACCAGCCGGTGGTGGAGACGCCGTCCAGGACCTTGGTGGTCTTGCGGCTCGCGAACTCGGGGTGGTCGGCGACGTCGGTCGTGCCGCCGATCTCGGGCTCGTGACGGCAGACGATGTGGCCGTCCTTGGTCGGCACCAGGTCGCCGGCCTCGACGACATGGGCGCCCATGTCGAGGGCCAGCTCGTATGCGCCGAAGGTGTGCTCCGGCCGGTAGCCGCTGGCACCCCGGTGGCCGATGATCGTCGGTACGGGCAGGCTCCTCACACCGCCGCCCCCGTGGCGTGCGTCGGCTCTCGCCGTACCGGGCAGCCCGAGAACCGCTCCGCCCGCGCCCAGCACCGCCGCGCCGAGCACCGCCCGTCGTCCGGTCCCGTGCGCATGCTCGTTCGACTCCTGCGTCCCCATGAGCGCCCTCCCTCGTTCGGCCCGTTGATGCGGGCCGATCGTAGGGGCGTGCGCATGACGAGCGGGAGACCGGGGTCGGAACACGGGGGTGACGCCTGATGTCGCGTGGGCTCGGGCTTCTGACGGTTCGTCGGCATCGAGTACATGGTTCCGGGTAGGCGATGGTTGACACGGTTGAGGCGCCGTGGCCCCGGCGGGCGCGACCTCCGTCACATCGTTCCGGTCGGATTACCGGCGCGCATCGGGGCGCCACCGCAGGTAAACCTGGGTCAACAGTGCGTAAGACCTCGGTGAACCCGTCATTCCCGATGTGCGCTACCCCCGGGGCCGCGAGTATCGTCCTCACCTGCACAGACTTATACCGAATCCCTTGACACCGGAGGGCCCGTTGTCCCGCTTCGCGCTCATCAAGGCAGTGCTCGGACCGATCATGCGCCTGATGTTCCGCCCACGGGTGGAGGGCGCGGAGCACATCCCCGGCGACGGTCCGGTCATCCTCGCCGGCAACCACCTCACGTTCATCGACTCGATCGTGCTGCCGCTGGTCTGCGACCGGCAGGTCTTCTTCATCGGCAAGGACGAGTACGTCACCGGCAAAGGCTTCAAGGGCCGGGTGATGGCCTGGTTCTTCACCGGCGTCGGCATGATCCCCGTGGACCGGGACGGTGCGAGCGGGGGTGTGGCCGCGCTGATGACCGGGCGCCGGATCCTGGAGGAGGGCAAGGTCTTCGGCATCTACCCGGAGGGCACGCGGTCGCCCGACGGGCGGCTGTACCGGGGGCGTACGGGGATCGCCCGCCTCACTTTGATGACCGGGGCGCCGGTCGTGCCGTTCGCGATGATCGGCACGGATAAGTTGCAGCCGGGCGGTGCGGGTATTCCTCGGCCGGGTCGGGTCACCGTTCGTTTTGGTGAGGCGATGGAGTTTTCGCGGTACGAGGGGATGGACCGCGACCGTTACGTTTTGCGGGCTGTGACCGATTCTGTGATGGCTGAGGTCATGCGGTTGTCGGGGCAGGAGTACGTGGATATGTACGCGACGAAGGCCAAGGCTGCGTAGTTGTCTGCCGGTCCGTGGGGGCTGGTCGCGCAGTTCCCCGCGCCCCTAAAGGGGCGCCACACTCCCGTCGGGTGGTCCGCCAACCCTGTTCCCCTCGCCCGGTGCCGGGAACCACAGTACGAACGTAGAACCCTTCCCCACCTGCGAGAACAACCGGATCTGGCCGCCGTGTGACTCCACTATCTGGCGGACGATCGCTAGGCCCAAGCCCGCGTGGCGGTCCCGGCTCCCGCCATTGCCCTTCGCTCGCCAGAAGCGGTCGAAGACTCGGGACTGGTCGTCGTCGATGATGCCGGGGCCCTCGTCTCGGACGGCTACCCAGAGCCAGCCCTCGGTGCGGCCCGCGGCGACGGTGATGAGGGTGCCGGGTGGGGAGAGTCGTACGGCGTTGGAGAGCAGGTTGCCGACGGCGCGGCGGAGGGCGTCGTGGTCGCCGATGACGGTGAGGCCGGGGGCGAGGCGGCGGTGGAGGGTGAGGCCGCGTTCGGCGGCGAGGGGGGTGAAGTCCTCACAGGCCTCGGATGCCGCGGTGGCCAGGTCGACGTCGGCGTCGGCGAGGGCGGGCGCGCTGCGGCGGGCGGTGGCGAGGAGGTCCTCGACGAGGCGGGTCATCCGGGTGGTGGCGCGGTCGACGCTGCGGGCGGCGATGCGCCGCTCGTCCTCGTCGGACTCCTCGGCCGTGAGGACGGCGTCGACGTTGGCGCGGATGATGGCTAGCGGGCTGCGCAGTTCGTGGGAGGCGTCGTCTATCAGCTGGCGCTGGGCGCGGAACGCCTCGTCGAGCCGGTCGAGCATGGAGTCGACGGTGTCGGCGAGGTCCCGCAGCTCGTCCTTGGGGCCGCCCAGCCGGATGCGCTGGGAGAGGTCGGTGGCCTGGATGTCGGCGGCCGTACGGGAGATGGCGCGTACGGGGCGCAGCGCGCGGCCGGAGAGGATCCAGCCGATGGCGAGGCTGGCGACGGCGAGGCCGCCGAGCAGGGCGAGGGAGAAGCGGCGGAGGTTGGCGAGCGTCTCGTAGTTGACGGCCGCCTCTACCTGCTCGACCTTGACGGCGTCGAACTCCCCCACCTCCTCGCCGTTCACGATCTTCGTGACCGAGAACTGCTTGGTGACCGGTTTCGCCTCGCCGCTGCGTTCGACGGCGAGATAGGTGCCGAGCAGGACGAGCGCGGTGAGGATGAAGAGGAGGCCGGAGTAGAGGACGGTGAGGCGGAAGCGGATGGTGTGGGTGAACGCCGGGAGCCGCAGACGCCGTAGGACGGACTTCATGACGTCTCCTTCAGCCGGTAGCCCTGCCGTATCACCGTCTCGATGAGTGGATCCTCGTCACCGGTGATCTTCCGGCGCAGCGAGCCGACCGTGACCCGCACGGTGTTGGTGAACGGGTCCGCGTGCTCGTCCCAGACGTGCTCCAGCAGTTCCTCAGTGGGTACGACGCGTCCGGGGCGGGTCATCAGATAGTGCAGGACGCCGAACTCCTTGGGTGTGAGCTGGAGTTGGCGGGCGCCGCGGAACGCCTCGAAGCGGGCCGTGTCCAGGCGCAGTTCGCCGACCTCGACGACCGAGGTGCCGCCGTCCTCGCGGCGGAGCAACGCCCTGATGCGGGCGAGGAGTTCGGGCAGGGCGAAGGGTTTGACCAGGTAGTCGTCGGCGCCCTCGTCGAGGCCGCGAACCCGGTCCGCGAGCCGGTCGCGCGCGGTGAGCATCAGGATGCGGGGGCCTCCGGGGGTGGTGCGGATGGCGCGGCACACCGCGAAGCCGTCGCCGTCGGGCAGGTTCAGGTCCAGCAGCACGAGGTCGTAGTCGTTGACGGCGAGCTTCTCGGTCGCGGTGTCGACGTCCGGGGCGACATCGACCGCGTAGCCCGCCCTGACCAGCCCGACCTTGAGGGCGACGACCAGGTCCTCCTCGTCCTCGACCACGAGCAGTCTCATGTACGACCACCTACCCACCGTCGATGATGGTCTCCGCGGCGTCCGCGGCGTCGGCCACGGGGATCGCGAAGCCGATGCCTATGGAGCCGCCCCTTTGCTGGTCCAACGTCGCGATGGCCGTATTGATGCCGATGACCCGTCCATCGGCGTCGACCAGCGGCCCGCCGGAGTTGCCGGGGTTGATCGAGGCGTCGGTCTGCAGTGCGCGCTGCTGCCGTCCGCCGCCCGTGCCTTCGCCCAGTGTGACGGGGCGGTCGAGGGCGCTGACGATGCCTGAGGTGACGGTGCCGCTGAGGCCGAGCGGGGAGCCGATGGCGAGGACGGTGTCCCCGACGGCCGGGCGTCCGGCGGTGGCCAGTTCGGCGGCCCGCAGCCCCCGTGCCGTCTCCGGCTCCAGTACGGCCACGTCGTGCGCGGGGTCGTCGCCGATCACCTGGGCGCTGAGCCGGCGCCCGTCCTGCAGCTCGACGGACACGCGCGAACTCCCGTTCACGACATGCGCGTTGGTGAGGATCCGCCCCCGCTCGTCGAACACGAACCCCGAGCCCTGCCCGGACGCGGTCACCACGGAGACCACGCTGGGCAGGACCCGGGCGGCCACGGCTTCGAGGTCACCGGAGGCGACGGTGGCGGTCGGGGCGGCGGGGTCGCTGTCCCCGAAGGCTCCGGCCACGTATCCGGCGCACCCGCCCGCGAGGACGGCGGCGAGGATCGCGGCGGTGAGGGGGCGGCGGGTAGTGGGGGTGCGGGGAGGGGACGGGGGCGGCGATTGTGGGGTGGAGTAGGGGGTGGGAGTGACAGGAGTGGTCTGTGCGTACGGGTCGATGGGCGCCGGGGGACGGCCGGGCAGAAAGGCGGGGCCGCGCGGGTGGCCGAGACCGAGGTGCGGAACGTCGGGCATGGGCGCCTCTCCCGGCCCCGCGCCTCCACCCCCGTCCGGTGCGTCAAGCCCCTGCTCCCCCGGTGAGCCGGGAGGGCCGGTGTACGACTGGTCGGGCATCGTTCCTCCAACGTCGGTGAATGGGCCGTCAGGGCAGCCGGGAGAACCAGAGCAGCGAGGTCGCCGCGGCGGCCAGGGCGGTGATGAGGCCCGCGGCGACGAACCACTGCCAGATCTCTCGCTCCTCGGTGCGATGGCCGACGGAGCTGCCGATGTCCTCGTAGACGGCCTGGAGTTCCTCGCCCGTCGCGGCCTCGTGGAAGTCGCCGCCCGTGCGCTCAGCGAGGGCCTCCAGTGCGGGGCCGTCGACGGGGACTTGCAGGACACGGCCGTCCGGGAACTCGATGACCCCGTCCTCGGTGCCGTACGCGATCGTCGAGACCGGGATGCGGTCGGCGGCGATCTCCGCGGCCGCCGATTCCACTGAGCGTCCCGCGGTGTTGGCGCCGTCGGACAGCAGCACGACGTGCGCGGGCGGCGGCTCGGTCTCGGCCTCCTTGTCGAGTGTCCGGATGGCGTCCCGCGAAGCCATCACGGCGTCGCCGATTGCCGTGGCCTGACCCGGGGTGAGCTGTTCGATGGCCCGGCGCAGCACCACGCGGTCGGTGGTCGGCGGGACCGCGACGGTGGTGGTACCGCTGAACGGCACCAGTCCGACGTTGAACCGCTCGGGCAACAGGTCGACGAAAGTGACGGCGGCGCGCTTGGCGGCGTCCATGCGGGTGGGCTCGACGTCGGTGGCCTCCATGGAGCCGGAGACATCGAAGGCGATCATGATGGTGGCCCGCTCGCGCGGCACCTGCACATCTGCGGTGGGGCGCGCGAAGCCGACGACCAGCAGCCCGAGCGTGGCGCAGAAGGCGGCGGCGGGGATGTGCCGCCGCCATCCGGGCCGGCTGGGCGCGACCTTGTCGAGCAGATCGAGGTTGGTGAACCGGACGGCGTACCGGCGCCGGCGCCGCTGCACCAGCAGATATGCGCCGATCAGTCCGGCGAGCGGCACCAGGAGCAGCAGCCAGCCGGGTGAACTCAGACTCATCGGACCTCCTTCATGCGGCGCCGCCTCCCGCTCGACGCCGCTGGTCCTCGACGTACCGGACGACGTCCTTCACCCAGTCCCGGTCGGTACGGAGCCTGAGGTGGGCGGCGCCCGCGCGGCGTATGGACTGCTTGATGACGGCCCGCTGCTCCAGCGCGGCTGCGGCATACCGTTCGCGCAATCTCCGTGCGTGGGTGGGGATGTCGCGCCTGCGGCCGGTCTCCGGGTCGACGACGGTGAGCAGTCCGACGTCGGGCAGCTCCAGCTCGCGCGGGTCGACGGTCTCGATGGCGAGGACCTGGTGGCGGCGGGTGGCGATGCGCAACGGCCGCTCCCAGCCGGTCTCCAGGAAGTCGGAGACGACGGCGACGAGTCCGCGCGCGGGCAGCGCGCGCAGGGCCACCAGGGCGTCGGCGAGGGTGTGTTCGGGGACGCCCGCGTTCACCCGGGGGCGTTCGAGGGCGGCGCGCAGGATGGTCAGCATGTGGTGGCGTCCGGTGCGCGGCGGGATCCGCTGGATGCCGTGCGGGCCCGTGATCTGCGCCCCGAGCCGGTTGCCGGCCCGCTCGGTGAGGAACGCGACGGCTGCCGCCGCGCCTACGGCGAGGTCCCGTTTCTCCATGCGGGCGGTGCCGAAGTCCATGCTCGCGGAGGTGTCGAGGACGATCCAGGTGGTGAGTTCGCGGTCGGCGAGGGTGAGGCGGACGTGGGGGACGGTGGTGCGGGCGGTGGCGTTCCAGTCCATCCGGCGTACGTCGTCGCCGACGACGTACGGCCGGGTCTCCGAGACCTCGCTGCCGGGACCGGGCAGCAGGGAGGCGTGGTCGCCCTGGAGGAGTCCGTCCGGGCGGCGGGTGAAGATCAACTCCAGGTGCTTGAGGGCCTGTTCGGGGGTGAGTTCGTGGAGCGTGGGGGTGGTGCCGCTCATGCCGCTTCCTCCTCGGCGGCCTGACGGGGGCTGATACGGGGCTGCTCGACCGCCGTCAGGACCTCGTCGACGATCGCGCCGGGGGCGATGCCGTCGGCGAGCGCGTCGAAGGACAGGACGAGACGGTGCGCGATGACCTCGTGCGCCAAGTCGCCGACGTCGGCCGGCAGGACGTATCCGCGACCCCGCAGCAGGGCCAGGGCACGGGCAGCGGCGACCAGGCCGAGCGTGGCCCGCGGGCCCGCACCGTGCGCCAGCCTCCGCTCCGGTCCCGCCTGTTCGCGAGTCGCGCAGACCAGTCGTACGGCGTACTCGGCGACCGCGTGGTGCACGAACACCTGGTCCGCGGTGCGTTGGAGCGCGATCAGCCGCTCCGGGGTGAGGATGCGGCGGGGGCTCGGCGGGTCGACGCTCATCCGGTAGAGGATGGCGAGTTCCTCGGACTCGCTGGGCGCCGGAACCTCCACCTTGAGCAGGAAGCGGTCGCGCTGGGCCTCGGGGAGGCGGTAGACGCCCTCGGACTCGATCGGGTTCTGGGTGGCGAGGACGAGGAACGGCTCGGGGACGGGGATCGTGGTGCCGCCGATGGAGACCTGGTGCTCGCCCATGACCTCCAGGAGCGCGGACTGCACCTTGGCGGGGGCGCGGTTGATCTCGTCGGCGAGGACGACGTTGGCGATCACCGGGCCGGGTTCGATGTCGAACGCCTCCTGGGACGGACGGTAGATCCGGGTGCCGGTGATGTCGGAGGGAACGAGGTCGGGGGTGAACTGCAGCCGGGCGAACTCGCCTCCGGCCACATGGGCGAGGGTCTTCGCGGCCAGGGTCTTGGCGACTCCGGGCACGCCCTCCAGCAGACAGTGGCCGCGGGCCAGGATCGCGGTGAACATGCGCTCCACCATGCGGTCCTGGCCGACGATGACCCTCTTGACCTCGAATAGGGCCTCTTCGAGGAGCTTGTCCTGCGGGGGTTCGGCGGTCACAGCGCGGACGCCGGGTCGTCGGACGGGGCGGTGCCGTCCTTGTCCGGGCAGTCGTCGTGATCCGTGACGACGAACCTCACGTTCTCGCGGGGCGCCTCGTCTCCGTCGGCGGCGAGTGCGATGCCGCCTCCGGCGAGGGTGGCGGCGGTGAGGGCGCCGCCGGTGACCAGGAGTATGCGTGTACGTCGTGTCATGGTCTTTGGCTCCTTCGGCCGTGGGGAACGACGTCGGGTACGGAGCCAAGACCATCAGGCCGGGGCGAAAAGGGGCTTAAAGCCTAGTGTGGGGGCTGGTCGGTGGCGGTTTGCGGGTGCGGGTTGTCGGTGGCTGGTCGCGCAGTTCCCCGCGCCCCTTAACGTCGGCTATCCAGCCGCTGATTTCGCAGCATGAACCATGCTGCTGCTGCCGCTGCGAGTAGGACTGCCGCGCCTGCGCCTGCCGCCAGGGCCAGGCCGTCTACGAAGGATTGCCGGGCCGCGTCCAGCATTGCCGCAGACGTTTGTGCGGGCATCCCCGCTGCCGCTTCCACCGCGCCGCCCAGCGACTCGTGCGCCGCGTCCGGTGTGCCCGCCGGACCTGCGAAGCCCCGGTACACGCCCGTCACGATCGAGCCCAGCAGGGCGATTCCCAGGGCCGCGCCCAGTTCGTATGCCGTCTCGGACACCGCCGATGCCGCGCCTGCCTCCTCCTTCGGGACGCTGGAGAGGATGACGTCTGCGGTGACGGTGAAGGAGAAGCCCGCGCCGATGCCTACGACGAGCAGGGCGGCACCGAGGAGGGGGTAGCCGGTGGACTGGTCGATGACCGTGAGGGCGGCCAGGGCCAGGCCGACTGCCGCGAGGCCGCCGGAGACGACGGTGCGTACGGAGAAGCGGCGGGCCGCGCGGCCGGCGATCAGGCCGGCCGCCACCGCGCCGATGGCGGCGGGAAGTTCGGCCAGACCTGCCTCGAACGGGCGTCGGCCCTGGACGAGTTGCAGATACTGCGAGAGGAAGAACACCAGGCCGGACAGGCCGAAGATGGTCAGCAGGTCGGCCAGGACGGCCCCGCTGAAGCCGCGGTTGCGGAACAGCCGCATGTCCAGCAGGGGTGTGGGCAGGGTGAGTTGGCGCCGTACGAAGCCGTACAGCGACGCCAGGCCCAGCACGGCAGCGGCGATCGTCTCCCACGTGAAGCCGTGGGTCGCGGCTTCCTTCACGGCGTACACGATCGCGACCATGCCGACGAGCGACAGCACGACGCTGAGCAGGTCCCACGGGCCGGGGTTCGGCTTGCGTGACTCCGGCAGCATCTTGATGCCGACGAGGACCAGGACCGCCATCACGGGCAGGTTGATCAGGAAGACCGAGCCCCACCAGAAGTGTTCGAGCAGGAAGCCGCCCATGATCGGGCCGATCGCGGTGCCCGCGGAAGCGGTGGCGCCCCAGATGCCGACCGCGAGGCTGCGTTCGCGCGGGTCGTGGAAGAGGTTGCGGATCAGGGCGAGCGTGGCGGGCATCAGCGTCGCGCCCGCGACACCGAGCAGCGCCCGGGCCGCGATCATCAGCTCCGGGGTCGTCGCGTAGGCGTTGAGCACGGATATCGCCCCGAACGCCGTGGCGCCGATGAGCAGGATCCGCTTGCGGCCGATGCGGTCGCCGAGGCTGCCCATGGAGACGAGCAGACCGGCGATCACGAAGGAGTAGACGTCACCGATCCACAGGAGCTGGGTGCCCGTGGGCTTCAGGTCCTCGCTGATGTAGGGGGTCGCCAGGCCGAGGACGGTCGCGTCGACGGCCACCAGCAGCACGGCGAGCACGAGGACGGCCAGCGCGAGCCAACGGCCGGGGCGCTTCACCGCCTCGGTCGGGTTCGCCGGCTGCAGGGTGCTGGTCATGATTCCTCTCTCCGTAGTGCGCCGCCGAGCAACAGCTCGACGATCATGAAGTTGAAGTCGTTGGAGGCCACGCGGCCTTCGGACACCGCCCAGGCGCCGGAGGCCAGCAGTCCGTAGAGCGCCTCGGTGAGCCAAGCCGGCGTGAGGTCGATCCGGAACTCGCCGGCCGCCTGACCGCGTCGGAACAGGGCCGCCACGCGGTCGTCGATCCGGGTCCAGCCCTCGTTCTGCTGCCCGCCCTCGAACAGCTGGTTCTCGGTGTAGAGGAAGGCCAGCAGCGCGGCGGCCGGTTCGATCTCATGGACGAGCCGTCTTACGGCGTCGCTCGCGCCGCCTTCGTCCAGGCGGGCCCTGTCCAGCGCGTGCTCGCACTCCGCAATGCCGAGCGTTTCGAGCGCCCGGACGAGCGCGTCCCGCCCGGCGAACTGGCGGTGCAGCGTGGCCCTGCTGATCCCGGCGGCCTTGGCGACCTCGTCCATGGTCGCGGTGGATTTACGGGTGAGCAGGGCGGCTGCGCTGCGCAGCACATGGTCACGGTCGACAGCCATGAGACAACCATAACCCAGGTGAGACATGCTTGTCTCATGCGGGGCATGATCGTCTCACGGCACTTGTCCACTCACGGTTTCTCAGTGCCAGGGCAGCTGCCCGCGCCGCTCCCAGTACGCGGACGGTTCCTCGACCAGCGCGGCCAGCCGGGACAGCTGAGCGTCGTCGAGGTCGACGACCGCGGCATGCAGGTTGGAGGCCAGTTGGACGACGGTCGCGGCGCCCGAGAGGACGACCCCGGCCCACGGCTGCCGCAGGACCAGCGCGAGGGCGACGGCATCGCACCCCAGAGACGTTTCTTCGGCTACGGCCTTCAGCGCGTCCGGCGCGTGCGGTTCCGCGAGCCGTCCGTTGGCCATGGCTTCCTTGACGATCACCGTGAGTCCGGCGTCGTGGGCCTCGGCGAGTGCGGGGCCGGCGGATGTCTCCAATGCGTTGTAGGTCGACTGGACGGTACGGAAGAGGGGCTCGCCGTCGACCGTCACGGCGAGGGCGGCGCGGATGGTGTCGGCTTGGGCGGGGCCGCTGGTGGAGAAGCCGAGGGTGAGGCCCTGGGCGGCGGCCTCGGCGAGCCTCGCGTGGAGTTCCTTGTCGGTGAGGGCCGGGCTGTCCGGGGTCAGCGAGTGGATCTGGTAGAGGTCGAGCCGGTCGCCGAGCAGGGCGTCGGTCTCGGCGCGCTGGCGCTCGTACGTCGTGACGCTGTGGTCCTTGACCTCGTGCTGCTCGGCGTCGGTGGACCAGCCCGCGGTGTAGGTGTAGCCCCACTTGCTGCCGATGACTACGTCGTTTACGTCGGGGTGGGCGTTCAGCCAGTCGGCGAGGAACTCTTCGGAACGGCCGTAGGAGCGGGCCGCGTCGAAGTAGCGGACGCCTTGCGCGTAGGCGGCGTCCAGGAGTTCGTTGGTGCGGGTGCGGAGGGTTTCTACGCTGCGGTTCTCTCCGAGGTCCTGGTCTCGGCCGAGGTTGATGTAGCCGGGGCGCCCTACGGCGGCGAGGCCTAGGCCGATGTGGCAGGTGGGGGTTGTTGCTGTTGCCAGTCGGGCGAAGGGCATCGCGGGCTCCGTTGGGTCGGCTCCGGTACGGCTCCTGACCAACGTAACCCGCGATGACCTTCGGTGAAGCGGGGGCGCCTCAGAGCTCGGGTTGTGCGGTGCTCTGGCGGGTGCAGGTTGTGTGTGGCTTGTCGCGCAGTTCCCCGCGCCCCTTAGGCCTGCTGCCGAGCCGTTGCCCATTCGTGCTGCTGCGCCACGTTCGCCTTGACCTCGGCCAGTTGTACCGCCACCGCGCTCGGTGCCGTACCCCCGCGACCGTTACGCGAGGCCAAGGCACCCGGCACATTGAGCACCGACCGCACCTCTGGCGTCAGATGGGCGGAGATCTTCGCGAACTGCTCGTCCGTCAAGTCGTTCAGTTCCTTGCCCTCGGTCTCGGCGGCCTTGACGCACTCGCCGGCGACCTCGTGGGCGACGCGGAAGGGGACGCCTTGCTTGACCAGCCACTCGGCGATGTCGGTGGCGAGGGAGAAGCCGGCCGGGGCCAGTTCTTCCATGCGGTCGCGGTGGACGGTGAGGGTGGCCATCATGCCGGTGAAGGCCGGGAGCAGGACCTCCAACTGGTCGCAGGAGTCGAAGACCGGCTCCTTGTCCTCCTGGAGGTCGCGGTTGTACGCCAGCGGGAGCGCCTTGAGCGTGGCCATGAGGCCCGTCAGGTTGCCGATCAGGCGGCCGGACTTGCCGCGGGCCAGCTCCGCGATGTCCGGGTTCTTCTTCTGCGGCATGATCGACGAGCCCGTGGAGAACGCGTCGTGCAGGGTCACGAAGGAGAACTCCTTCGTGTTCCAGATGATGATCTCCTCGGCGATCCGGGAGAGGTTCACGCCGATCATCGCGGTGATGAAGGCGAACTCGGCGACGAAGTCACGGGACGCGGTGCCGTCGATGGAGTTGGCGGCCGACCCGTGCTCGAAGCCGAGGTCCTTCGCCACCGCCTCCGGGTCCAGACCGAGGGAGGAGCCCGCCAGGGCGCCCGAGCCGTACGGGGAGACCGCCGTGCGCTCGTCCCACTGACGCAGGCGCTCGGCGTCCCGGGACAGGGACTGGACGTGGGCGAGGACGTGGTGGGCGAAGAGCACCGGCTGGGCGTGCTGGAGGTGGGTGCGGCCGGGCATCGCCACGTCCGGGTGGGCCTCGGCCAGGCCGATCAGCGCGTCCTGGAGGTCGGCGATCAGGCCGCCGATGATGCGGGCGTGGTCCCGCAGGTACATGCGAAAGAGGGTCGCGACCTGGTCGTTGCGGGAGCGGCCCGCGCGCAGCTTGCCGCCGAGGTCGGGGCCGAGGCGCTCCAGCAGGCCGCGCTCCAGGGCGGTGTGCACGTCCTCGTCGGCGATCGTGCCGACGAACTCGCCCGATGCAACGTCCGCTTCCAGTTGGTCCAGCCCGGCGAGCATCCGGGTCAGCTCGTCCTCCGTGAGCAGGCCCGCCTTGTGCAGCACACGCGCGTGCGCACGCGAACCGGCGATGTCGTACGGCGCGAGCCGCCAGTCGAAGTGGACGGACGCGGACAGCTTCGCCAGGGCCTCGGCGGGACCGTCGGCGAAACGGCCGCCCCAGAGCCGTACGTCACCGCTGTTGCTGCTCACTTTGCTCTGCTCCTCGGAGAATCGTGAATGTGCGACCGCCTCCCCACCCTTGCAGGTGAGGAGGCGGCTGTCAGGTCGGTACGGGCGAGGCTTACGCCAGGTCCCGCTTCGCCGCGATCTTCGACGACAGGCTGTAGATGTCGATGAAGCCCTTGGCCGCGGCCTGGTCGAAGGTGTCGCCGGTGTCGTACGTGGCGAGGTTGAAGTCGTACAGCGAGGTCTCGGAGCGCCGGCCCGTGACGACCGCGCGGCCGCCGTGCAGGGTCATCCGGATGTCGCCGTTGACGTGCTGGCTGGCCTCGTCGATGAAGCCGTCCAGGGCGCGCTTGAGCGGGGAGAACCACAGGCCGTCGTAGACCAGCTCGCCCCAGCGCTGCTCGACCTGCCGCTTGTAGCGGGCCAGTTCGCGCTCGACGGTGACGTTCTCCAGCTCCTGGTGGGCCGTGATCAGCGCGATGGCGCCGGGAGCCTCGTACACCTCACGGGACTTGATGCCCACGAGTCGGTCCTCGACCATGTCGATCCGGCCGACGCCCTGGGCGCCGGCGCGCTGGTTGAGCTGCTGGATGGCCTGAAGGACGGTGACGGGCTTGCCGTCGATGGCGACCGGGACGCCCGCCTTGAAGGTGATGACGACCTCGTCGGGCTCACGCGGGAGCGCGGGGTTCTGCGTGTACTCGTAGACGTCCTCGATCGGGGCGTTCCAGATGTCCTCAAGGAAGCCGGTCTCGACGGCACGGCCGAAGACGTTCTGGTCGATGGAGTACGGGGACTTCTTGGTCGTCGCGATCGGGAGGCTCTTCTCCTCGCAGAACGCGATCGCCTTGTCCCGGGTCATCGCGTAGTCGCGAACCGGGGCGATGCACTTGAGGTCGGGCGCGAGGGCGACGATGCCCGCCTCGAAGCGGACCTGGTCGTTGCCCTTGCCGGTGCAGCCGTGGGCGACCGTGGTGGCGCCGTGCTTCTGGGCGGCGGCGACGAGGTGCTTGACGATCGTCGGCCGGGAGAGGGCCGAGACCAGCGGATAGCGGTCCATGTAGAGGGCGTTGGCCTTGATCGCCGGGAGACAGTACTCCTCGGCGAACTCGTCCTTGGCGTCCGCGACCTCGGCCTCGACGGCACCGCACGCGAGGGCGCGCTTGCGGATGACGTCCAGGTCCTCGCCGCCCTGGCCGACGTCGACCGCAACGGCGATGACCTCGGCGCCCGTCTCCTCGGCGATCCAGCCGATGGCGACGGAGGTGTCCAGTCCGCCTGAGTAGGCGAGTACGACGCGCTCGGTCACGGGTTTCTCCTCACAGTGCATTCGCTGACATGCATGAGTATGCAGGAGGCTGCATGGTTCGTCAATCTCGGGGGCACGGGAGGTGAATCGCGGATGGATTTGAACGCGGGAAATCGCTTTCCCGTATCTCTCGCCGGACGCAGGCGCCGCGTTTGTAAACAACCGAGTCATTCGGAACAGACCGAATCGACCCCTGACCCGAGTGAGGCATCCGCATGTCCAGGGCTCTTCCGAAGTACAACAAGCGACGCGTCGCGTTCATCGGCGGCGCCGCCGCGGTCGTGCTGACCGGCGCGGTGATCGCCCAGTCCGCCCTCGCCGGGGAGACGTCCAAGAGCGGCGACGGCGCCCGGACCCTGGCGGGCCCCGGCACGATCAGCTGCCCGGACGTCACCTCCGAGTTGCCCGCGATCCCCGCCTCCGCCCAGGCCGAGGTCGACAGCAACCTGGCCCAGCTGCAGACCCAGATCGACGAAGCCAACAAGCGGCTCGTCGACACCGTCGGGCAGGGCGGCCCCAACTTCGTGCAGAACGCCATCCTCGGCCCGCTCGAGGACAAGCGCGTCGCCGCCCTCAACCGCATCGAGACCGCCATCGGCCGCGCGGCGGCGAAGCCGGAGGGGCTGGAGGCCTTCGCCGCCTGCACCCTCGACGCGGGCGGCGGCGCGGGTGCGGGCGAGGAAGCCGATGCCGGTGAGGAAGCGGGTGCCGGTGAAGAGGCCGGTGCCGGTGAGGAGGTCGAGGCCGCGCCGAGCGCCCCGGCCACCGAGGGAGCCGGGGACACCGGCGCCGGCGGCGACGAGGCCGGGAACACCGGCGCCGGCGCGATCAGCTGCCCGGACGTCGAGTCCGAGCTGCCCGCGATCCCGGCCTCCGCCCAGGCCGAGGTCGACCGCAACCTTGCCCTGCTCGACACCCAGGTCGCCGAGGCCAACCAGCGGCTGGTCGACACCGTGGGACAGGGCGGACCCAACTTCGTGCAGAACGCCATCCTCGGCCCGCTGGAGGACAAGCGCATCGCCACCGTGAACCGCATCGCCACCGCCATCGGCCGTACCGCCGAGAAGCCCCAGGGCCTGGACTCCCTGGCCGCCTGCACGCTCACCCAGTGACGTGACAGGCGCTGTGGCCGCCCCGCGTGAGCGCCGGCCGGGGCGGCCACGGTCCGGCAGCCGGTTGCGCGGGCTTCCGCGCAACCGGAGCGTGCAACCGGAGCGGAGAATTCATTAGACAGGCGAACTAACTACGCTCATAATCGTTAGTCATGGGAAAGACTTATGAGCGCATAGACGGCCGGCTCCGCACCTTCATCGAGGAGCAGCCCCTCTTCTTCACCGCGACGGCCCCGCTCTCCGGCGACGGCACGGTCAACCTCTCCCCCAAGGGCCTCAAAGGTTCCTTCGCGGTGCTGGACGACCACACCGTGGCCTACCTCGACTTCGCCGGATCCAATGCCGAGACCGTCGCTCATCTGCGGGAGAACGGCCGGATCACGCTCATGTGGTGCGCCTTCCAGGGCCCGCCCAACATCGTCCGGGTGCACGGCAAGGGCGAGCCGGTCTTCCGCGACGACCCCCGCTTCCGGGAACTCCTCTCCCACTTCCCGGACATCGACCCGACGCCGCACGGGCTGCGCGCGATCATCGTCGTGACGGCCGAACTCGTCCGCGACACCTGCGGTTACGCGGTGCCCTTCATGACGTACGACGAGGACCGCGATCTGCACCGCAGGCGCTTCGCACGCGAGGACGACGCCTCACTCAGCGCCTATTTCCAGAAGAAGGATCACATCGGAACCAGCCTGGATGGCCTACCCGGGCTGCCGTTGCCGCTGCCGCCGTCTACGGTCTGAGGCATGCGCCCCGGTGTCGTCGCCCTCGCCGCCTCGCCCCTCCTCCTGCTCGGTGCCGCGCCCGAGGGCGCCCCGCCGCTGCCCGCGCGGATGGCGGACACCGGCGGCGGCACCCAGCTGATCACGGCCGTGGCACCCCGGACCGGCGCCACGACCGGCACGGTCACCTGGTGGGACCTGAGCGACGGCCGCTGGGTGAAGGCGGGTTCCGCCGCCGCCCGCTTCGGCGCGAACGGCCTGGTCGAAGGCGCCACGCGCAAGCAGGGCACGAACACCACCCCCACCGGGCTGTACGGCATGCCGTACGCCTTCGGCATCAAAGCGGCGCCGCGCGGGACGACGTACACCTACCGTCCCGTGCACCGGAACTCCTGGTGGTGCCAGGACAACGACTCGCGCTCCTACAACCGCTGGACCGAGCCCCTGGCGGCCGACTGCCGGGCCGCCGAGTCGGAGCGGCTGATCTCGTACACCACGCAGTACGACCACGCGCTCGTCGTCGACTTCAACTACCACAAACCCGTCCGCCACCGCGGGGCCGGGATCTTCCTGCATATCAACGGGCGCGGGGCGACAGCCGGTTGTGTGTCGGTGCCGGCGGACGCGATGCGGCGGATCCTCCAGTGGGCCGACCCCGCCCGCAAGCCGCACCTCGCGATCGGGACGACGAGCGGGCGGACGGCGATCACGCGGTACTGAGTCACTCGATGCACACGGAGCTCGACTGACCGCTGAACACACTGCCGTCGCGGCACGTATCTGTGGGCCAAGGCCACAGCCCGTCCGCACGGAGGAACCCGTGACCACCACGCTCGCAAGCGGCCGCGCCGCCCGCCGCCAGACGATGCGCCGCATTCGTCCACGCCGCTCACCGGCGACCCTGTTGCTGGTCGCCGTGTGGGCGGGCGCGGCCGGAGTGCTCTGGCTGTGGTGGAGCAACACCCCGTCCATCGGCGACACCACCGGCAAGATCATCGCCGCGGGCCGGATCACCGGTCTGCTCGCCGGCTACCTGATGGCGCTGGTCGTGCTGCAGATGGCCCGGGTGCCCGCGCTGGAGCGCCGGGTCGGCTCGGACCGGGTGGCGCGCTGGCATGCGATGAGCGGCCGATACACGCTCTGTCTGACCGTCGCCCATGTCTTCCTGATCATGTGGGGCTACGCCCGCCAGGCCGGCAAGGACCTCGGCTACATCGCCCAGCAGACGATCGACTCCGTCAACCAGCTGCCGGACATGGGCAAGGCCGCCATCGGCACCGGCCTGCTGTTCTTCATCGGGATCATCTCCATCGGCGGGATCCGCCGCATGATTCCGTACGACACCTGGTACCACGTCCATCTGCTGACGTACGCGGCGGTGTTCCTGACCTTCTGGCACCAGCTCAGCACCGGCAACGAGTTCGCCGTCGAGCCCCTCGCGAAGACCGCCTGGTACGGGCTGTACGGCACGGTGACGGCGCTGGTGATCTGGTACCGGATCCTCACCCCGATCCGGCTGAACATGCGCCACCGCTTGCGGGTCGAGGCGGTCATCGAGGAGACGCCCGGGATCGTGTCCGTGCTGATCGGCGGCCGCAAGCTGCACCGGATGGGCGCGGAGGCGGGCCAGTTCTTCCGCTGGCGGTTCCTGGCGCCGGGCATGCGGTTCAGTTCGCACCCGTACTCGCTGTCGGCGGCGCCGCGGCCGGACATGCTGCGGATCACGGTGAAGGCGATCGGCGACCACAGCGCCCGGCTGCGGGAGCTGACGCCCGGCACGCGCGTATGGGCCGAGGGCCCGTACGGCGCGCTGACCGCCCAGCGCCGAAGCCGCGGCAAGGTGCTGCTGGTCGCCGGCGGGGTCGGCATCACGCCGATGCGGGCGCTGTTCGAGACCCTGCCGGGCGCCTCCGGTGACATCACGCTGCTCTACCGGGCCAACAGCACCCAGGACCTGGCCCTCTGGGACGAGCTGGCCGCCATCGCCGACGAGCGGGGCGCCCGGCTGATGTACGCCGTCAACTCCCCGGACGGGGAACGACCGGACATCTCGGCGGAGCGGTTGCGCCAGAAGCTGCCGGACATCGACGAGCACGACGTGTTCCTGTGCGGGCCGCCCGGCTTCGCCCAGGGCGTGTACGAGGCACTGCGCGGCGCGGGAGTCCCCGCCCGCCGTATCCATCACGAGTCGTTCGAGATGTGACGACGGGAAACGTCAGAACCTTCGGGGTCTTCAGGACCTTCGGGAATCTTCGGGAAACAGGAGTTCAGGAGCGATGAGGAAGACCCATCCCCTTCGGCGTGTCGTGCTGGCTGGCGCCGCCACCGTGTCCGGGATCGTGCTGTTGCTGTCGCTGAAGCCGGGGTCGGATTCCGGCTCCGAGGCGGTGGGCGGCGCGGCACCGGGCCAGTCGATCGGCGCACAGGAATCCGCCCAGGGCGGCGCCCAGGCGATCGGCACCGGAAAGTTCACCGGTGACGCGGCCGACACTCAGTACGGGCCCGTGCAGGTCCGGCTGACCGTGAACGGCGGGAAGATCACCAAGGCCGAGGCGGTACAGAACCCCACCGGCGGCCAGAGCACCCAGATCAACAACAACGCGATCCCCAAGCTCAACCAGGCCGCGGTGGCCGCCGGGACCGCCGACATCGACGCGGTCTCCGGGGCGACCTACACCAGCGAGGGCTACAAGAAGTCCCTGCAGTCGGCGCTCGACAAGGCCGCGGCGCAGGGCGGCGGCTCGGGGCAGGGTGCGGGGGGTGGCGGGGCCGCGCAGGCTCAGACCGTCACCGGTGACGCGGCCGATACGCAGTACGGGCCGGTGCAGGTACGGATCACCGTCAACGGCGGGAAGATCACCAAGGCCGAGGCGGTACAGCAGCCGACCGGCGGTCAGAGCACCCAGATCAACGGCAACGCGGTACCCAAGCTCAACCAGGCCGCCGTGGCCGCCGGGACGGCGGACATCGACGCGGTCTCCGGGGCGACGTACACCAGCACCGGATACAAGAAGTCCCTGCAGTCGGCGCTCGACAAGGTGAAGCCCGCCGGAGGCGGCGCGGAGGCGGGGAGCGGGGCGGAGGCCGGCGCGGGCGCCAGCCCCAGCGCCCCTGCTGCCGGCGGCGATGCCGGTGCCGACGCTGGTGCTGGTGCTGGTGCCGGGCAGGACGCCGGCGGCGGCGGTGTCAGCAATGGCACCGGGACCGTCACCGGTGAGGTCGCGCAGACCGAGTACGGGCCGGTGCAGGTCCGGATCACGATGCGCGAGGGCAAGATCGTCCAGGCCGCGGCGGTGCAGGCGCCCAGTGGCGGGAAGAGCACCCAGGTCTCCAACAACGCGGTGCCCAAGCTCAACCAGCAGACGGTGGCCGCGGGCAGCGCGGACATCGACGCGGTGTCCGGGGCGACGTACACCAGCGCCGGGTACAAGAAGTCCCTGCAGTCGGCGTTGGACCAGGCCGGTGTCTGAGTCGGTGGCCGAGCACGCCGAATCGGCAGCAGCAGCTCCCGCCGCGGTGCGTCACGTGGAGGAGGTCATGGGGACCGTCTTCTCCTTCGACGTCCGCGGCGGGGATCCCGGTGCGGTCAAGGCGGCGCTGGAGGAGGCGGTCGCCGGGCTGCACCGGGTGAACGAGGTGTTCAGCACGTACCGGGACGACAGCCAGGTGTCGCGGCTGGCCCGTGGTGAGCTGAGCGTCGGGGACTGTGATCCCGAGGTCGCCGAGGTGCTGGAGCTGGCCGCGGAGGCGGAGCGGCTGAGTGACGGCTGGTTCAGCACGTCGTACGAGGGGCGGCTCGATCCGACCGGGATCGTCAAGGGGTGGGCCGTCGAACGGGCGGCGCGGTCGCTGGGGGCGGTCGGGGCGAGCGGGGTGAGCGTGAACGGCGGGGGTGACGTCCAGCTCCTCGGCATCCCCGGGCCGCAGCGGCCGTGGCGGGTCGGGGTGGCGGATCCCTTGCGGCCGGGGGGACTTGCGGCGGTCGTGTCGGCTGCCGGGGTGGATGAGCTGGCCGTCGCCACGTCCGGCACTGCCGAGCGCGGCGCGCATATCGTCGATCCGCGGACCGGGCGGTCCGCCGTGACCGACCTGGTGGCGGTGACCGTGGTGGGGCCTTCCCTGACGTGGGCGGACTGCTGGGCCACCGCGGCGTTCGCGATGGGGTCGCGGGCGGGGTTGCGGTGGCTGGAGTCGCTGCCGGATGTCGAGGCGTTGCTGGTGACGGCGGGGGACGAGGTGCGGTGCACGGGGGGACTGGCGGCGCGGTTGGGGTGACCGACCGGTCGCGGTGGCTGGGGTGGGGTGAGTTGCGCGGCTCGGCGCGGTGGCTGAGGCGGGGTGGGTCGCGCAGCCCGGCGCTGACGGGGTGCCGCCTGCGCCCACCCGTGCCGCCCCAGGCGGCACGACTGCCCGCAGCTGGGGCGGGGGACGACTGCAGAAAAAGTTCGCTCGGTGATGTCGAGGAACCGTGGTCGGCTCCGTCCCTGGGGTGAACGCGGCCACAATGGGTCGCATCACACCGAGGAGAACCATCATGGCCAAGTACCTGCTGCTCAAGCACTACCGCGGTGCGCCGGCTGCGGTCAACGACGTGCCCATGGATCAGTGGACGCCGGAGGAGATCACGGCGCACGTGCAGTACATGCGGGACTTCGCGGAGCGGCTCGAGAAGACCGGCGAGTTCGTCGGCGAGGCGGCCCTCGCGCCCGAGGGGACGTGGGTCCGGTACGACGGTGAGGGGCGCCCGCCGGTCACCGACGGACCGTTCGCCGAGACCAAGGACCTCATCGCCGGCTGGATGGTGATCGACGTCGACAGCTACGAGCGCGCCGTCGAGCTGGCCGGGGAACTGTCCGCCGCGCCCGGCGCGGGCGGGAAGACGATCCACGAGTGGCTGGAACTGCGCCCGTTCTACGGCGTGCAGCCCACCGTCACGGAGTGACCTCATCCATGGACGAGGCCCTGCTCCGCAGCCTCACCCCGAGCGTGCTCGCCGTCCTCGTCCGCCGCGGAGCAGACTTCGCGGCGGCCGAGGACGCCGTCCAGGACGCGCTCGTCGAGGCGGTCCGCGTCTGGCCGGCCGACCCGCCGCGGGATGCGAAGGGCTGGCTGGTCACCGTGGCCTGGCGCAAGTTCCTCGACGCGACCCGGGCGGACACCGCCCGACGCCGACGCGAGGACCGCGTAGAGGAGGAGCCGGTGCCCGGCCCCGCGCCCGCGGCGGACGACACCCTCCAGCTGTACTTCCTCTGCGCCCACCCTTCCCTCACCCCCTCGTCCGCCGTCGCCCTCACCCTGCGCGCCGTCGGCGGCCTCACCACCCGCCAGATCGCCCAGGCCTACCTCGTGCCCGAGGCGACCATGGCGCAGCGCATCAGCCGGGCCAAGCGGACCGTGTCCGGCGTGCGGTTCGACCAGCCCGGCGATGTCGCCACCGTGCTGCGCGTCCTCTACCTGGTCTTCAACGAGGGCTACTCCGGCGACATCGACCTCGCCGCCGAGGCCATCCGGCTCACCCGGCAGCTCGCGGCGGCGATCGACCACCCCGAGGTGGCCGGCCTGCTCGCCCTCATGCTGCTCCACCACGCCCGCCGCGCGGCCCGCACCGCGCCCGACGGCAGCCTGGTACCGCTCGCCGAGCAGGACCGCAGCCTGTGGGACACCAAGTCGATCGCCGAGGGCGTCCAGATCCTGCAGACGGCCCTCGCCCGCGACCGGCTCGGCGAGTTCCAGGCCCAGGCCGCCATCGCGGCCCTCCACGCGGACGCGCCCTGCGCCGAGGAGACCGACTGGGTCCAGATCGTCGAGTGGTACGACGAACTGACCCGCCTCACCAACAGCCCCGTCGTCCGCCTCAACCGCGCGGTCGCCGTAGGCGAGGCAGACGGACCACGCGCCGGCCTGGCGGCACTAGCGGAACTGGTCGACTCACTCCCCCGCTACACCGCGGTAGCCGCCTACCTAAACGAACGCGACGGCGACCTGAAGAAGGCGGCACAGCTGTACTCCGAGGCAGCCCAAAAGGCCCCCACCCTCGAGGAACGCAACCACCTGACCCGCCAGGCCGCCCGCCTAAATACAAGACGGTGACGCCAACGCCCCCTAAGGGGCGCGGGGAACTGCGCGACAAGCCCCCACGAGCCGCCCCCGACACACAACCCCTCAATGCCCGTTCTGAGCCAACCGCAGCAAATGATCCGCCAGCGCCTGCCCACCCGTAGGATCCCGGCTGATCAACAGCAACGTGTCGTCACCCGCGATCGTCCCCAGAATGTCGTGCAGCTCAGCCTGATCGATCGCCGAGGCGAGAAACTGCGCCGCACCCGGCGGCGTACGGAGCACCACAAGGTTCGCCGAAGCCTCCGCAGAGATCAGCAGCTCCGCGGAGAGCCGCCGCATCCGCTCCTCCTTCGCCGACCCCCCCAGCGGAGCACGCGGCGTACGGAAACCCCCCTCACTCGGCACCGCATAGATCAGGTCGCCGTCGGTGTTACGGATCTTGACCGCGTTCAGCTCGTCCAGATCGCGGGAGAGCGTCGCCTGCGTGACGTTCAGCCCGTCATCGGCGAGCAGCTTCGCCAACTGGCTCTGCGAACGCACGGGTTGCCGGTTGAGGATGTCCACGATCCGGCGGTGACGCGCGGTGCGGGTCTGCGGCACGGCAGGCCCGCTCGGCTGCTCGTGATCCTGCGCCTGGCTCATCGTCGTCTCATTCTCCGGAATGTCCGTCCCCTTCGGTCACCGCGTCCAGGACACCGGGAAGCGCCCGGAGGAAGGCGTCCACCGCGTCGTCGCCCAGGTTGAGGGGCGGCATCAGTCGTACGACATCGGGGGCGGGCGCGTTCACCAGGAAACCGGCGTCCTGGGCCGCGTGCTGCACCTGTGGCGCAAGCGGCTCGGTGAGCACGATACCCAGCAGGAGACCCGCGCCCCGGACGTGGGAGATCAACGAGTGGTTCAGTGACTCGATTCCGTGGCGCAAGCTCTCGCTCTGCCGCTTGACGTTCTCCAGCAACCCGTCGTTCGCGATGGTGTCGAGCACGGCGAGTCCGGCCGCGCAGGCGACGGGGTTGCCGCCGAAAGTCGTGCCGTGGTGTCCGGGCTGGAGGAGTTCGGCCGCCCGCCCGAAGGCCACGGTCGCGCCCAGCGGCAACCCGCCGCCGAGGCCCTTGGCGAGCGTGACGACGTCCGGCAGGACGCCTTCGTGCGCCATGTACTCGAACCAGTGCCCGGTACGCCCGATCCCGGTCTGCACCTCGTCCAGCACCAGCAGGCTGCTGGTGGCGGCGGTGATCGCGCGGGCGGCCTTCAGATAGCCCGTCGGCGGGACCACGACCCCGTTCTCGCCCTGGATCGGCTCGATGATGACGAGGGCCGTCTCCTCGGTGACCGCGGCGGCCAGCGCCTGCGCGTCGCCGTACGGGACGTGGGTGACATCGCCGGGCAGCGGCAGGAAGGGGGCCTGCTTGCCGGGCTGTCCGGTGAGTGCGAGGGCGCCCATGGTGCGGCCGTGGAAGCCGCCGTCGGTGGCGACCATGTGAGTCCGCCCGGTCAGCCGCCCGATCTTGAACGCCCCTTCGACCGCCTCGGCCCCGGAGTTGCAGAAGAAGACCCTGCCGTCCCGCCCGAAGATCTGCAGCAGCCGTTCGGCGAGCGCGACCGGCGGCTCGGCGACGAACAGGTTCGACACATGCCCCAGCGAGGCGATCTGTCGGCTCACCGCCTCGACGATCGCCGGGTGTGCGTGGCCGAGCGCGTTGACCGCGATACCGCCGACGAAATCGACGTACTCCTTGCCGTCGGCGTCCCAGAGCTTCGCGCCCTCCCCGCGCACGAGCGGCAGTCGCGGAGTGCCGTAGTTGTTCATGAGCGCGCCCTGCCACCGCGTGGTCAGGTCCTGATTGGCGGTCATACGGCGTCCCCCTCTTGCTCGTCGGGCACGACCATCGTGCCGATGCCCTCGTCGGTGAAGATCTCCAACAGGATGGAGTGCTGGACACGGCCGTCGATGACCCGGGCGGTGGTCACGCCGTTGCGTACGGCGTGCAGACAGCCCTCCATCTTCGGCACCATGCCGGAGGACAACTCCGGCAGCAGCTTCTCCAGTTGGGAAGCGGTGAGGCGGCTGATCACCTCGTCGCTGTTCGGCCAGTCCTCGTAGAGGCCCTCGACGTCCGTGAGGACCATGAGAGTTTCGGCGTCCAGCGCAGCAGCGAGTGCCGCAGCCGCCGTATCAGCATTGACGTTGTAGACATGTCCGTCGTCCTGGGAGCGGGCGATCGAGGAGACGACCGGGATGCGGCCGTCGGCGAGCAGTGCCTCGATCGCGCCCGTGTCGATCTCGGTGATCTCGCCCACCCGCCCGATGTCGACCAACTCGCCGTCGATCTGGGGCTGGTGCTTGATGGCGGTGATGGTGTGCGCGTCCTCGCCGGTCAGACCGATGGCGAGCGGCCCGTGCTGGTTGAGCAGCCCGACGAGCTCGCGCTGCACCTGCCCGGCCAGCACCATGCGTACGACGTCCATGGCGTCCTCGGTGGTGACCCTGAGGCCCGCCTTGAACTCGCTGACGATGCCGTGCTTGTCGAGGGCGGCGCTGATCTGCGGGCCGCCGCCGTGCACGACGACCGGCTTGAGGCCGGCGTGGTGCAGGAACACGACGTCCTGGGCGAAGGCGGCCTTCAGCTCCTCGTCGACCATGGCGTTGCCGCCGAACTTGATCACGACGGTCTTGCCGTTGTGCCGGACCAGCCAGGGCAGCGCCTCGATGAGGATCTGGGCCTTGGGCAGGGCGGTGTGCTTACGAGTAGTGCTCATGAGGAGTAGGCGCTGTTCTCGTGGACGTAGTCGGCGGTCAGGTCGTTGGTCCAGATGGTGGCCGTCTCGGCGCCCGCGGCCAGGTCGGCGACGATGTGGACCTCGCGGTAGCGCATGTCGACCTTGTCGCGGTCCTCGCCGACGCCGCCGTTCTTGCACACCCAGACGCCGTTGATGGCGACGTTCAGCCGGTCGGGCTCGAAGGCCGCGGACGTCGTACCGATGGCGGACAACACCCGCCCCCAGTTGGGGTCTTCGCCGTGGATCGCGCACTTGAGGAGGTTGTTGCGGGCGATGGAGCGGCCCACCTCGACGGCGTCGTCCTCGGTCGCGGCGTTGATCACCTCGACCTTGATGTCCTTGCTGGCGCCCTCGGCGTCCCGGATGAGCTGCTGGCCGAGGTCGTCGCAGACGGTCCGTACGGCCTCGGCGAACTCCTCGTACGCCGGGGTGATCCCCGAGGCGCCGGACGCGAGCAGCAGCACGGTGTCGTTGGTGGACATGCAGCCGTCGGAGTCGACCCGGTCGAAGGTCGTGCGAGTGGCGGTGCACAGGGCCTTGTCGAGAACGTCGGAGCCGAGGTCGGCGTCGGTGGTGAGGACGACGAGCATGGTCGCAAGGCCCGGGGCGAGCATGCCCGCGCCCTTGGCCATGCCGCCGACGGTCCAGCCGTCCTTGGTCACGACGGACGTCTTGTGGACGGAGTCGGTGGTCTTGATGGCGATGGCGGCCTTCTCGCCGCCGTGCTCGCTCAGCGCCTCGGCGGCGGTCTCGACGCCGGGCAGCAGCTTGTCCATGGGGAGCAGGATCCCGATGAGTCCGGTGGAGGCGACCGCGACCTCGGCGGCGTTCAGCCCCAGCGTGTCGGCGACCTTCTCGGCGGTCGCGTGGGTGTCCTGGAAACCCTTCGGCCCCGTACAGGCGTTGGCGCCACCGGAGTTGAGGACGACGGCGGAGACCTGCCCGCCCTTGAGGACCTGCTCGGACCACAGCACCGGCGCGGCCTTGACGCGGTTGGAGGTGAAGACGCCCGCGGCGGCGAGGCGGGGCCCGTTGTTGACCACGAGGGCCAGGTCCGGGTTGCCGTTCTCCTTGATCCCGGCGGCGATGCCCGCCGCCGTGAATCCCTTTGCTGCCGTGACACTCACGGTGCGACTCCGATCGTGGAAAGCCCGGTGGTCTCGTCGAGCCCGAGGGCGAGGTTCATGCTCTGGACGGCACCGCCCGCGGTGCCCTTGGTCAGGTTGTCGATCGCGCTGATCGCGATGATGCGGCCCATGGCCTCGTCGAATGCGACCTGCACCTGAACGGCGTTGGAACCGTGGACGGACGCCGTGGCGGGCCACTGCCCCTCGGGCAGCAGATGGACGAAGGGCTCGTCGGTGAAGGCCTTCTCATAGGCGGCGCGCAGGGAGTCGCCAGTGACGCCGGGCTTCGCCTGCGCACTGCAGGTGGCGAGGATCCCGCGCGGCATGGGGGCAAGCGTCGGCGTGAACGAGACGGCGACCGGTTCGCCGGCGGCGGCGCTGAGGTTCTGGATCATCTCGGGGGTGTGCCGGTGGCCGCCGCCCACGCCGTACGGCGACATGGACCCCATGACCTCGCTGCCCAGCAGATGCGGTTTGGGCGTCTTGCCCGCGCCGGAGGTGCCGGACGCGGCGACGATCACGGCCTCGGTCCCGGCGAGGCCGGCCGTGTACGCCGGGAAGAGGGCCAGCGAGACGGCGGTCGGGTAGCAACCGGGCACCGCGATGCGCTTGGACCCCTCCAGCGCAGCGCGGGCGCCCGGCAGTTCAGGGAGGCCGTACGGCCAGGTCCCGGCGTGCGCGGAACCGTAGAACTTCTCCCAGTCCCCCGGGTCCCGCAGCCGGAAGTCGGCCCCCATGTCGACCACCAGCACATCCGGGCCGAGTTGCCCGGCGACGGCCGCGGACTGTCCGTGCGGCAACGCGAGAAAGACGACATCGTGCCCGGCGAGGACGTCCGCCGTGGTCTCCTGGAGCACCCGGTCGGCCAGCGGCAGCAGGTGCGGCTGGAGCGCGCCGAGGCGCTGACCGGCGTTGGAGTTCCCGGTCAGGGCGCCGATCTCGACCTCGGGGTGCACCAGCAGCAGACGCAGCAGCTCACCGCCCGCGTACCCACTCGCTCCGGCCACTGCCGCACGTACCGCCATGACATCCTCCTCCTGGAGAGCATGACTATACGTTTCGCTGCACGTTTATGCAATCCCGGTCGAATGCGGTTGTCCGCCTGTTGATCAGCGCGCTAAGGTCCCCCGGCATCCACAGGGGGATCACGGTAAGCGGGGGGACATGGCAGACAATATCGGCGCGCCCACGAAGGGCCCGAGCCCGGTGGCGCAGGCCGTCACAGCATTGGTCCTGGTGGGAGCGCTCGCCCTCGGCTTCTGGACGATGGCGAAGACCTCGGCCGCGGAGAACAACTCCCCACCGGCCCCCACCTGCTCGGACGACAAGCCCGAGACGCCCCCCGCCTCCGGGCAGCTCTCCGGGCAGCAACTGTGCGAGGCCCTGCACCGCCCCGACCTCGCCACGCTGCTCGGCACGCCCGCGGAGACCGCGACCACGGTCTCCGGCAGCGACAGCTCCGTCGGTGAGATCGCCACTCCCACGGCACGGGTCGAGTTCGCGACCTACACCGTGGAACTGACGGCCACCTACGACGACCTTCCGGTGACCGGATCCGCCCTGCTGCTGGGCAGTGACGCACGCGACCAGAACGTCCTGGGCCGCCCGGCGACCCTCTACTCGTCCCAGACCATCGCCTTCAACCTCCGGCTCGACGGCGGCGACTCCTCCAGCGCCCCCGGCGTCCCCGCCCGCACCCTCACCGTGGCCCAGGCCCCCAAGGACAGCGGCGGCTCCTTCGACCTGACCATGTGGCGCGCGAACGGCGGCGTACCGAACGACGAGACCCTGCTCGACGTCGCCGAGAAGGTACTGCCGACGATCCCGGGCTGGAAACCCACCAAGTAACGCCCTCGGCCCGCGTCAGTCGGCGAGTTACCTGGGCGACTCCTTGCGCCGCTTCGCCGCATACGCCCGCGCCGCCCGCACCCGGTTGCCGCACTTCGTCGTGCACCAGCGCCGGGCTCCGTGTGAGCGCAGGAACCAGCGGGCGCAGCCCTGTGCGGTGCACTCGGTCAGCTGCTCGGCCTCGGAGCCGGTGAGCAGGTCGGTGGCGTCCTCGGCGAGCAGGGAGAGCGCGGCGGCGGCCGGGTTGCCGGCGTCGGGTTCGTCGGCGCGGTGCGGGCCGTCGGACGTCCAGGCGAGCCGGGGGGTGGACGGGGCCGCCGACAGGGCGGAGTTGAGCGTGGCCAGATCGTCGACGGCGGGCCGCTCATGGGCGTCGTACGCCTCGAAGAGCGCCCGCACCGCCTCCCGCAGCCCCAGGAGCCGCCCGAACTGCCTGCCGCTCAGGGCCACCCGGTCCGGCAGCAGCCCATGGCGTACGAGCCACAGGTGCGCGGACTCGGTGTCGTCGAGCAGGTCGATGTCGCCGTGGCTGAGGGTGAAGCGCGTGTTGACCAGGGCCAGCGAGGTGTAGCGCTCCTCACCGGGGACGCGGAGCTGGTGCAGGTAGACAGGGGCGTCGTGATCCACGGTTCTCATGCTAATGGTTGCGATTCTCCGTGAGAATGCCTAGCGTGCCTCACGGTGAACCATCACAGAAACCGTGAGGTGAGTGGCCGTGGGCTTCGACGTGGACGCGCTGCGCAAGGACTTCCCCATCCTGGGCCGGACGATGGACAGCGGCGCGCGTCTCGTCTACCTGGACTCCGGCGCCACCACCCAGAAACCGCTCCAGGTCCTGGACGCGGAACGGGAGTTCTACCTCACGCACAACGCGGCCGTGCACCGCGGCGCTCACCAGCTCGCCGGGGAGGCGACGGAGGCCTACGAAAGCGCTCGCCACACCATCGCCGGGTTCGTCGGGGCGGCCGAGGACGAGATCGTGTTCACCAAGAACACGACGGAGGGCATCAACCTTGTCTCGTACGCGCTGGGCAACGCGGGCCGTGTCGGTCCCGGTGACCGGATCGTCGTCACGGAGATGGAGCACCACGCCAACCTCGTCCCCTGGCAGCAGCTCGCCGAGCGCACCGGCGCCACGCTGGACTGGTTCGGGCTGACCGACGAGGGCCGCCTCGACCTCAGCCGGATCGACGAGCTGCTCGACGAGCGGACGAAGGTTGTCGCCGTCAGCCACCAGTCCAACGTCCTCGGCACGGTCAACCCGGTGCGCGAACTCGCCGACCGCGCCCATGAGTCCGGCGCGCTGGTGGTGGTCGACGGCGCCCAGTCCGTCCCGCACCGACCGGTGGACGTGACCGGCCTGGGCGCGGACTTCCTCGCCTTCTCGGGGCACAAGATGCTCGGCCCGAACGGCATCGGCGTGCTGTGGGGCCGCCGCGAACTCCTCGCGGACCTCCCGCCGTTCCTCACCGGCGGCTCGATGATCGAGATCGTCGAGATGGACCACAGCACCTTCCTGCCGCCGCCCCAGCGCTTCGAGGCGGGCGTCCCGATGACGTCCCAGGCGGTGGGCCTTGCGGCGGCCGTGACCTACCTGGAGTCACTGGGCATGGCCGAGGTGGCGGCGTACGAGGATCAACTCACCGCCCGCGCCCTGGAGTTGCTCGGCGAGGTCCCCGGCGTCCGCATCATCGGCCCCCGCGACCTCACCGCCCGCGGCTCGGCCGTCTCCTTCACGGTCGACGGCATCCACCCGCACGACGTCGGCCAGATCCTGGACGAGCGCGGTGTGGCGGTCCGCGTGGGCCACCACTGCGCCCGTCCGATCGTGAAGCGGTACGGCATCCCGGCGACGACCCGGGCGACCTTCTACGTCTACAACACACCGGCCGAGGTCGACGTGCTGGTGGAAGGCGTGCGGGCGGCCCAGGCGTACTTCGGTTTCGCCTGAGCCGCCCGGAGCGTTACCGCTGTTTGATGCGCAGGAAGGTGATCGAGTTCGCCGGGAAGGTGTACGTGAACTTCTTGGCGACTCCCTGGAAGGTGGACGTCGCCGGAGTCACCGGTGTGTCTGTCTCGGTGTTCACCTCGTCGGGGCCGGCGGCCAGGGTGGTCACCCGGGCCTTGGAGGAGACCTTGGCGGTGCCGAGGTCGATCGCTGTACGGGCCTCGGCGGACTGCGCGTTGACGACCTTGACGATCAGGTCGCCTGTCTTCGCGTCCTTGGTGACGACCTGGCGGAAGGGCTCGGCCGGCTTGTCGTCGGCGAAGCTGCCCCACTCCTGGCCGTCCAGGTAGAGGGTCACCTGACGGCCCCGCACCTTGATGTCGATGTCGTAGGCACGGCCCGTCTCGATCGACCCGGCCTTGGAGATCAGCGTCGACTTGCCGCCGTCCACGGCCTGTTCGACGGCGGACTGGGTGTTGTTCCAGCCGCCCAGGTTCCACCAGTAGTAGTTGCCGGTGTCCTTGACCCCGAAGGCGACGAGGAAGCCCTCATTGCCGGACTTCTTGGTGGCCTTCACATGCAGGTCGTAGTTCTTCCAGGCCGGGTCACCGGCGGTGACCAGCGTGTTCTCGGCGGCGGCATCCGTCTGGACGTACTGCCCGTCCTGGATGCTCCAGCTGCCGGTGGCGCCCGGCGTCCACTTCGACGCGTCACCGGAGAAGTCGTCGCCGAACAGCGTCGAGCCGTCCTCGCCGGTGACCTTGACATCGTCGTACGCCGCACTGGTCGCCCAGGTCGACAGGCCGACGGCGCCGGTGATCGGGCCGCTCACGTTCGGGGTGTCGGTCGCGGTGGACGGGACGACACGATCGCCGACGTTGGTCATGAACAGCTTCTGGACCTCGTAGTTGGCCGAGTTCCAGGAGGCGTGGTTGTTGAACCAGATCAGGTCCGGGCGCCACTGCACATAGTCCTCGTTGGCGAGCAGCGGAGCGTAGGAGGCGAGCTTGACGATGTCGGCGTTGCGCTCCAGGCCGGTCATGTACGCGGCTTCGGACAGCGCGTTCTTGAAGGCGTTGCCCTGCGAGGCGTACTCGCCGAGGAAGACCTTCGGGCCGCCGCGGTCGTAGCTGTCGTAGCGCTCGTTGTTCTGCAGGAACCACTGCGGGCTGTTGTAGTAGTGCTCGTCGACCATGTCGACGTTGCCCTCACGGTTGAGCTTCCAGGCGGTGTCGAAGGTCGATCCGGCGTCGTCCGGGCCGGAGTTGGAGATCACCGTGATCTCCGGGTACTTGGCCTCGATCGCGGCGCGGAACTTCTGGAAGCGGGCGAAGAACTCGTTCGGCAGGTTCTCCTCGTTGCCGACGGCGAGATGCGTGAGGTGGAAGGGCTTGGGGTGGCCCATCTCGGCCCGCTTCTTGCCCCACTTGCTCGTCACGGGGCCGTTGGCGAACTCGATGAGGTCCAGGGTGTCCTGGATGTGCCGCTGGAGCAGCGCCTCGTCTTCGGTGGCCCGGTTCTGGCCGCAGCCGGTGACGAGGGCCGGTACGACGGGCAGCGGCATCGCGCCGATGTCCTCGGAGAAGCGGAAGTACTCGTAGTAGCCGAGGCCGTAACTCTGGTTGTAGCCCCAGAAGTTGGAGTTCGTGGCGCGCTGCTCGACCGGGCCGATGGTGTCCTTCCACTGGTACGAGCGCTTGCGCTGCCAGCCGGAGGCCTCGCTGTAGTCCTCCATGGAGCCGGTGTTGACCAGGCAGCCGCCCGGGAAGCGGACGAAGCCGGGGTCCAGGGCCTCGATCTTCTCGGCGAGGTCCTTGCGCAGGCCGTTCGGCTGCTGCTTGTAGGTGTCGCGCGGGAAGAGGGAGACCTCGTCGAGCGAGGCGGCGCCCGACGAGGCGACGGTGAGGCGGCCGCGGTTACTGGTGCGGGTCGCGGTGAAGGTGGCCGTGTACTTCGTCCAGCCGCCCTTCGCGGCGACCTGGCGGGTGGTCGCCAGCGTGCCCGGCGCGTCCTTCAGGGTGACGCTGAGCGTGGTGCCGCTCTGGGCGCGGGCCCACACGGAGAAGTCGTACTTCTTACCCTGCTCGACGCGGATGCCGGTGTTGTATCCGGCGTTCGTGACCGATGAACCGGCGCCCAGGGAGAGGTAGTTGCGATTGCGCTCGTTGAGACGCCCGGCGTCGTTCATCACCTCGCCCGTGCCGGCGACCGTCCACGAGGTCAGCGGCGTGTACGAGCCGTTGTCGGCAGTGGAGTACTCGAAGGACCGGTTCTGCACCAGCTCGGCGTACAGTCCGCCGTCGGCGGCGCGGTTGATGTCCTCGAAGAAGACGCCGTACATCGTGTCGTCGATCTTCGCGCCCTGGGAGGCGGGGTCGACGGTGATCGCGTAGTCGGTGACGTCCTCGGCGTGCGCGGGGGCGGGCAGGGCGACGGCCGCCATCAGGAGGGCAGTGGCGGTGACGCCTTGTCTCCAGCGGGTGGTGCGTGACATGGATACTCCGCGGCTCTAGCTGTTCGAAATATCGGACTTTGGTCAGCACTTCGAACGGCAAGATAGGGAGGGGGCACAGGCGCGTCAATGGGTCGCGCAGCAACACATGCGACGGGAAGCGGTACGGGATGGGCGAGTTCTGGCCAGTGCCGGATGTGCTGGCCTACCTGGCCGGGCAGTGGCGGGTCGAGCGGTCGGTGCGGGATCTCGCCAGTGATGAGCGGGGCGAGTTCCGCGGGACGACCGCGTTCATCCCGCTCGAAGGCGGCGGACTGCTGCACCAGGAGTCCGGCACGTTCGTCTGGCAGGGCGTTCCCCGGCCCGCCGAGCGGACCCTGCGTTTCCTGCCGTCCCGGGAGCCGGGGGCGGCGGACGTACGGTTCGCGGACGGCCGCCCGTTCCACGACCTGGACCTGACCTCCGGACGGCACACGGCCGACCATCCGTGCTCGGCCGACCTCTACCGGGGCGAGTTCACCGTCACCGACGCGGACCACTGGCGGACGGTGTGGCGAGTGCGCGGCCCGGCGAAGGACCTGGTCCTCACGACCGACTACGCGCGCGTGGGCTGAGCCGAGACCCCCTCGAAGCGCAGATTCCAGCGCCCCGCCCGGCCCGTGACCGTGGTCGTCGACAAGGGGCGGACGTCGATGTTCCAGTACGTCGACGGCGGTGCCTTCAGCGCGTACACCAGCGCCGCGCGGATCACCGACGGCTCGGCCACGGCGACGATCCGGCCTCCGTCGTCGACCGGCCGGGTGTCGAGCCAGCCGCCGACACGGGTAATGAAGGCCAGCAGCGACTCACCGCCGTGCGGTGTGCCGCGCGGGTCGGCCAGCCAGGCGTCCACCGCCTCCGGCTCACGCGCCATCGCCTCCCCCAGCGTGAGCCCGCGCCAGCGGCCCATGTCGCAGTCCCGCAGCGCGAGTTGCACCAGCGGCGCATAGCCGAGGGCGTCACCGGTGGCACGGCTGCGCGGCGTCGGCGAGCAGTAGCGCAGCTCGGCCGCCGCCAGCGGAATGAGATCCTGCGCGGCCCGCTGCACCTCGTCCCAGCCCGCCTGATCCAGCGGCCGGTCGTCCTCGAACCGCTCCGCCAGCAGCGGCGTGCTGCGCGCGGCGGCGACGAACGTGACCCGAAGTTGCATACGGGGATCGTGAGTCGCGGAAAGTGTGCAGGTCAATAGGGTTTACTCGGGAGTTACCCAGGGTGCGCGAAGCCTTACTTCACGGTCAGGACCGAAGGGGCAATTCACTCGAAAATACCGACCGACTTGCTTCGGGCTTCTCCCAGTTCGGCCGGCAGGTCGACCACCCACCGGATTCACGACCTCCGGGCGGAACCGCCCGTCATTTTCGTCCGGTCACCTCATCGAAGGCCGTACGCAGTCGCCGTACCCCTTCCGTGATCTCGCCCGTCCCCGCCACGGCCGCGAAGCTCAACCGCACGTGTCCGGCCGGGGGTTCGGCGCTGAAGTAGGGGCGGCCGGGGGTGAGGGCGACGCCCGCGCGGAGGGCGGCGGTGGTGAGGAGGGCCTCGTCGGTGCCGTCGGGCAGGCGCAGCCACAGGTGGTAGCCGCCGGACGGGATGTGCGGCAGGGCGAGTTCGGGGAGGTGGATGGCGAGGGTGGCCGTCATGGTGTCGCGGCGGGTCTTCAGCTCGGCGGAGATCGACCGGAGATGGCGTGGCCAGGCGGGCGAGCCAGCGAGTTCGAGCGCGGCTTCCTGGAGGGGCCGGGGGACGAAGAAGGTGTCGACGATCTGGATGGCGCGCAGGCGTTCCAGCGCCGGACCGCGCGCGGCGATCGCGCTCACCCGGAAGCTGGGCGAGGTGGCCTTGGTGAGCGAGCTGACGTGGACGACGACTCCGTCGAGGTCGTCGGCGACCAGCGGACGCGGCAGCGGGCCCGCGTCCTCGTGCACCAGCCGTCGTACGAAGTCGTCCTCGATCATGAACGCGCCCGCCTCCCGAGCGATGGCGACCACCTCCGCGCGGCGGTCCGCGGCGAGCACCGCCCCGGTCGGGTTCTGGAACAGCGGCTGGCAGACGAAGAGCCGGGCCCCGGTCGCCCGGAACGCGTCGGCGAGCAGGGCGGGGCGCACGCCGTCCGGATCGACCGGCACCGGGACCGGCCGCAGCCCGGCCGCGCGGGCGATGGCCAGCATGCCCGGGTAGGTCGGCGACTCGACGAGGACGGGTGCGCCGGGCGGCGCCAGCGCGCGGAACGCGGTGGTCAGCGCCGCCTGGCCGCCCCCGCCGACCAGCACTTCGGCGGCGGTTACGCTGCCGCCGATCTCACGGGCGAACCACTCACGCAACTCCGGCAGTCCGTCCAACGGCGGCCGGCCCCACGCCCCGGGCCGGCGTCCCGCACGGGCCAGCGCGGCGGTCAGCGCACGCTCGGGCTGGAGGGTGGGGTGCAGATAGCCGCCGGTGAACTCGATCACTCCGGGCGGCGGAGCGGCAAGCGAGACCACGACTCCGGAGGCGTCCACCGAGCGCGGTACGACGTCGGAGGCGCCGTCCGCGCTGAGCGCGACCTCCTGCCAGGAGGTGTCCCCGGCGGGCGCGGCCATCGTCCGGGGCCGGGCACGGAAGGCACCGGCGCCGGGGCGGGTCACCACCAGCCCCTCGGCGGCCAGCTGCGCCAGGGCACGCGAGACGGTCACCGGACTGACCCGGTACCGCTCGACGAGGGCCCGGCTCGACGGGAGCTTTCCACCCGGTGAGTAGCGGTCGAATTCCCGTCGCAGCCGATTCACCAGTTCACCGACACTGCTACGCTCTTGCATGAGAGCACAGAGTAGCGCTATCACCCCGACCGGGATAGCGGTCAGCGGTCGGCCCGGTACCTCGATCGGCACTCTTCAGGCCGTCCTGGGAGTCATCGCCTTCTCCCTCACCTTCCCCGCGACCGCATGGGGACTGGAGGGCTTCGGGCCGTGGTCCCTGGTCGCCGTACGCAGCGTGCTCGCGGCGCTGATCGCGGGCGGCTGTCTGCTGGCTCTGCGTGTGCCGCTGCCCGGACGCGCGCACTGGCCGGGACTGGCCGTGGTCGCCGCCGGAGTCGTCGTCGGCTTCCCGCTGCTGACGACCCTCGCCCTGCGGACGTCGACCACCGCGCACGCCGCCGTCGTGGTCGGCCTGCTCCCGCTGACCACCGCGCTCTGCTCCGCCCTGCGGGTAGGCACCCGCCCCTCGCGCACCTTCTGGACGGCCGCGCTCGTGGGCGCCGCCGCGGTGGTCGCCTTCACCGTGCAGCAGAGCGGCGGGGCGCTGACCACCGCCGACCTGTATCTCTTCGGGGCGCTGCTGGTGTGCGCGGCCGGCTACACCGAGGGCGGCCGGCTGGCCCGCGTCATGCCGGGCTGGCAGGTCGTGGGCTGGGCGCTGGTGCTGTGTCTGCCGATCGGTGTGCCCGCCGCGGTACTCGCCCTGTCGTACGAGCCGGTGCGGTTGACGGCGCACAGCGTGACCGGACTGCTGTGGGTCGCGGCGGGCTCGCAGTTCCTCGGCCTGGTCGTCTGGTACCGCGGCATGGCGGCGATCGGCATCCCGAAGGCCAGCCAGTTGCAGTTGGCCCAGCCCCTGCTCACACTGGTGTGGTCGGTGCTGCTGCTGGGCGAGCACCTGACAGTGGCCGCCCCGCTCACGGCGGCGGCGGTGCTCGTGTGTATCGCCGTCACACAGAGGGCGCGCGGCTGAAGAGGCCGTACGGCCCCGTTCCAACCGGCGCCCCGCGCCGTAAACTCGAGGCCAAAGGACCGCTGCTCCCGCACGAGGTGAGGAGGCCCTACAAGATGCGTGCAACCGTGGGCGACCAGCTTGTCCAGCACGGCAGGGTGGTCGGACAGCACGACAAGGTCGGCGAGATCGTCGAAGTGATGGGGCGCGAGGGTAACCCCCCGTACCGCGTCAGGTTCGAGGACGGGCACGAGGGCGTGTGCTCACCGGGACCCGACACCGAGATCCGCCACAAGGAAACCCGACACTAGCGCTCCGCTGGAGGGCGGTTCGCTTGCTGCGGGTCGGTGGGGGCTGGTCGCGCAGTTCCCCGCCCCTCTGAAGGGGCGCTGGTGCGCACCGGACCTCACCCGTCCCGCTTGGATCAGCGCGGCGGCCTCGTCGGCTGCCCGTAGTGGTCGGCGACTACCCGTGCCAGCGCGCCGATCCGGTCCGTTGCCGCGTCCTTCGCGGCGAAGAAGACATGGCCGCGTGCCTCCGGATGGTTCTTGGCGAGCGTGAGATGCCGGGACAGCTCGGCGGCGTTCTGCCAGGCGGCGGGCTGCGCGGGGTCGCCCGCCTTGTAGAGGGCCTCGCCCACGTACAGCCGGGTTCCGCTGCCGCGCACGGCCGAGGCCCACCAGGGCAGGATCTTGGCGTAGTCGGCGGCGGCGAGGCCGATGTTCCAGTACAGCTGCGGGCAGATGTAGTCGATCCAGTTCTCGCGGACCCACCTGCGGGTGTCGGCGTACAGGTCGTCGTACGTCTGCACCCCCGCCCGGGTGTCGGAGCCGAGGGGGTCGGTGCCGGCGTTGCGCCACACCCCGAAGGGGCTGATCCCGAACTGTGTGCCCGGCCTGATCGACTTGATCCGGGCCGCCATCTCGCCCACCAGCCGGTTGATGTTGTCCCGCCGCCAGTCGGCCCGGTTCGCGAAGCCGCCGCCGTACAGGTCGAAGGCGCCGGCGTCGTCGAAGGTCTGGCCCGCCACCGGATACGGGTAGAAGTAGTCGTCGAAGTGCACGGCGTCGACGGGGTACTTGCGCACCGCGTCGAGCATGGCCTCCTGGACGAAGGCGCGGACCTCGGGCAGCCCGGGGTTGTAGTAGAGCTTCCCGCCGTACGTCACCACCCAGTCCGGGTGCTTGCGCGCCGGGTGCGCGGCGGCGAGCCGCTTCGGGTCGGTGTGGTTGGCGATGCGGAACGGGTTGAACCAGGCGTGCAGTTCCAGGCCCCGGGCATGCGCCTCGGCCACGGCCGAGCCGAGCGGGTCCCAGCCCGGGTCCTTGCCCTGGGTGCCGGTGAGGTACTGCGACCAGGGCTCGTACGGCGAGGGCCACAGCGCGTCGGCCGTCGGGCGGACCTGGAAGATCACGGTGTTGAGGCGGTTGCGGACCGCGGTGTCGAGATGGGCGACCAGTTCCGCCCGCTGCTGGGACGGGCTCAGGCCCGCCCGGGAGGGCCAGTCGCGGTTGGCCACGGTCGCCAGCCACATGCCGCGCATCTCGGTCGCCGCCCGCGGATGCCGCGGCACGGCCGCCGCGCTCGACGCCGGCGTGAGGGCCGCCAGCGCGGCCACCGCGAACGCCCGACGTGACAACCGTCCCATCTGCACACCCCATACGCTGCGGACCCGCTCGGTCACGGATCGTCTCCGCGCCCCAGGATGCCCGTACCCCGGCGATCGATCATCGATACTTACGGGTAACGTGCACGATCGGAGCAGGCTCCACACAAATGGCGGCCTGTCGCAGGCGTCGATCAGTAAGGGGACGATGTGACCGACATCCAACGCGTCGGAGTCGTGGGCTGCGGACAGATGGGAGCGGGCATCGCCGAGGTGTGCGCCCGCGCCGGACTGGACGTGATGGTCGCCGAGACCACCGGCGAGTCCCTGGAGATCGGCCGCACCCGGCTGCTCAACTCCCTGTCCAAGGCGGCCGAGCGCGGCAAGATCACCGCGGAGGAGCTGGAGGCTACGCAGGCACGGCTCGGCTTCACCACGGACCTCGGCGAGTTCGCCGACCGCGACCTGGTGATCGAGGCCGTCGTCGAGAACGAGCAGGTGAAGACCGAGATCTTCCAGGTGCTCGACCAGGTCGTGACGCGCCCGGACGCGATCCTCGCCTCCAACACCTCCTCCATCCCGCTGGTGAGGCTCGCGGTCGCCACCTCGCGGCCCGACCACGTCATCGGCATCCACTTCTTCAACCCGGCCCCGGTGCAGAAGCTGGTCGAGCTGATCCCGGCGCTCACCACCTCCGAGGGCACGCTCAGCCGGGCCCAGGCCTTCGCCGAGAAGCTGCTCGGCAAGCACGCCATCCGCGCCCAGGACCGCTCCGGCTTCGTGGTCAACGCCCTGCTGATCCCCTATCTGCTCTCCGCGATCCGGATGTTCGAGTCGGGCATCGCCAGCCGCGAGGACATCGACAACGGCATGGAACTCGGCTGCGCCCACCCGATGGGCCCGCTGAAGCTGTCCGACCTGATCGGCCTGGACACGGTCGCCTCGGTGGCGTACTCGATGTACGAGGAGTACAAGGAGCCGCTGTACGCCGCTCCCCCGCTGCTGCAGCGCATGGTGGACGCGGGCCGGCTGGGCCGGAAGTCGGGGTCGGGCTTCTACACCTACGGCTGATTACAGACGGTCAGATTCCGGCCAAGTACACGGGCCCGGCACCGAAGAGGTGCCGGGCCCGTGTCATTCACACACCGTGTGCGCACCGGGCTCGCATATGCCCCTCGCACACTCTCCCCACACGCCCACCAGGCGAGTTCACTTTGTCTGCGCATGCCAGGGATGAGAATCGACTACGGAAAGGAGCGGACTCGTGACCGCCGATCCCGAGCATCCGGTCGTAACCGGTGAACTCGCAGAGTTACGACGTCGTCTTGACGTCGCCTACGCCCGCGTGGAGGGCGACCTGGCTCTGCTCACGCACCGTACCGAGGAGTCCGCCAAGGAACTCGACGAGCTGAACACCCGGATCAACACACTGGAACACGCGCGCTGGCCGCTGCCCGCGGTCGCCGCCCTCACCGCCGTGGGTGCTCTCGTCGTGGCGATCTGGCAGGCGGTAGGGCATTGATCAGGGACGTCGCATCAGGGCAAGACGTCCTGCCCCAGCCTGAGGTGGTGCAGCATCAGTAACGCGGCCGCCATGTTGGCGGCCGGGACCTCCCCACGGACGATCATGTCGGGGACGAGTTTGAGGGGGACCCACTCCCGGCGGTCCGACTCGAAGTCGTCCACGGGGTGGCCGATGTACTCGCCCTCGTCGGCCCAGTAGATGTGGTGCCGGGCGTCGGTGAGCCCGTTGGACGGCTCCACGCTCAGCAAGTGGCGCAGCGGTCCCGGCCGCCATCCGGTCTCCTCCTCGAGTTCCCTGGCGGCCGCGTAGGCGATGTCCTCGCCGTCCTCGACGACGCCCGCCGCGAGTTCCCACCCCCAGCTGTCGGTGATGAAGCGGTGGCGCCACAGGAGGAGCACTTCATTGGCCTCGTTGACCACTGTGGCCACGGCGACCGGCCGCAGCCGTATGAGGAAGTGGTCCAGGTGCCGGCCGTCAGGCAGCTCCACGTCTGCCAGGTTGACGGTGAACCAGCGGTTTTCATACACAGTTTGTTCGTTCTGTTTCGTCCACTGCACGGTTCTGCCACCTTCCGTCGAGTAAGTGGCAATATCGCAGCAGGGACTATGAGTGTCGGTGTTCCAGCGCCCGATTACAGCGGTACGCGCAGTGCCCCGTCGATGAGTTCGGCGGCCTCGGCCGTGCCCGCGCAGCCGCTGCGCATCAGGTGCTCGCGTACCGCCCGGAGTCTGTCGCGCAGCCGCTGGGACTCCATCCCCCGGGCCTGTTCGGCCATCTGCACCGCGGTGGCCACCGCCTTGTCCGCGTTGCCCTGCCGCAGCTCGATCGTGCTGAGCATGGCGAGCCGGTGCACCCGCCCGCGATCGTGGGCCGGGTTACCGACGGCGGCCGCGGCATGCTCCCCCGCCGCCGCCAGTTCACCGAGGCTGAGAAGCGCCTCAGCCACCTGGACGTTGACGAGTCCCGGCTGGACATAGCCCGTCTCGTCGGGCTCGTATCCGCGCCGGATGCGTTCGGCGGCCGTCTCGGCACGCCGGATGCAGGACAGGGCGCTCGTGCCGTCGCCCAGGTGCGCGTACGCCTTCGCCTGCATCGCGTACAGGTCGGAGGCGAGAGCCGGGGTGATGTGCTTGCCGGCCGCCCGCAGCGCGGCCTCCGCGAAGGCCACGGCCTGACGGTGCTCCCGCATGAACAGGGCCTGGTTGACGAGGAGCGCGATGATGTACGCCCCGAGCCCCCGGTCCCCGCTGGCCTTCGCGAGCCTCAGCGCCTGGTGGAAGTAGCGCTGGGCGAGCCCGTGGGCGTCGGAGTCGTACGCGCAGATCCCGGCTATCGCCACCAATCCGCCGGTGGCCCGGTGCACTTGGCGGCCGGTGGCGTCGGTGTAGCTGCCGCGCAGCAGCGGCGCGGCCTCGGAGTTGAGGAAGCCGACGATCCGGGTGCGGGTCGCTATACCGCCGGCCTTGCGGTACATCTGCTCGTAGTGCGTGCGGGCGGCGCGCAGCATCTCCAGGTCGGAGGGGGTGACCCGGTGCCGGCCGCCGCGGGAGACGTCGACGTCCTCCGGCGGGTTCTCCCACTCCCAGACCGGCATCACGGCGGGCGTGCCGGTGACGGCGGGGGCGCCCAGGATGTGCGGGCGTTGCTGTTCGTCGGAGCGCCACAGCGCGGTGGCTCGCTCGACGAAGCCAGACAGCGAGGTGCCGTGCGGGGCGGACGGCTCGCCGGGCACGCCGAGGCCGATGTCGTCGAGCGTGACGGGGCGTTGCAGCCGGGCGGCGAGTACCTCGCAGATCAGGTCGGGGACCTGGCCGCGGGGGCGCTGGCCCTTCAACCACCGTGCCACGGCGGTGTGTTCGTACCTGAGCGCGAGGCCGCGGGCCCGTCCCGCCTGGTTCACATGTGCGGCCAGTCCCGCGTGCGAGATCCCCGCCTCGTCCAGGATCGCGTCGAGCAAAGTGTTGGGCTGCATGGGTTGCCCCCCGGGTGGCTCGGTGGCGTCAGATTAGTGGTTCCGTCTTCACACGGGGTGTGAACCGAGTGCGCGAATCCGCACCGTGCGCGCGCTGTTGCGGAGAGTTGTCGGCCGGTTGACTGAAATGCCTCGTCAGAGGCCGGCCGGGCCGCCGGCTCCCCCTCGTACAGTGCGGCGGCCCTGCCGGGGGCTTGGCGGTGCGACTAAACGCCGTTGCGCTGAGGGTGGTTTGTCGCCTGCGGGTTGTGTGTGGTTGCTCGCGCAGTTCCCCGCGCCCCTATCGGGGCGTTGTAGCGCACCTGCGTTCGTTCGTTCCGTAGGACCAGTAGTGCTACGTCGTCCGTCAGTCTGCCTGCCGTGTGGCGCAGGAGTTGGGTGAAGACTGTGCCCAGGAGGGGCTGGGGGGTGTTCACGCCGTCGCTCAGGGCCTCTGTGAGCACCGTCGGCAGCGGGAAGAACCGGCCATGGGCGTCTCGGGCGTCCTCGGCGCCGTCGGTGTAGAGGAACAGTGCCTCTTCGGGCTTCAGTTGGCCGCAGGGTACGGCGGGCAGGTCGGCTGGGAGGGGGAAGGGACCAAGTGGAGGCAGGAGGTCGGCGTGGGTGAGGGGTTCCACGTGGGTGCCGGTGAGCCGGTACGGCCAGGGGTGGCCGCAGTTGAGGGCGTGCATCTCGCCGTCCGGACCGATCTCCAGCAGCAGCACCGTGATGAACTCCTCGGCGACCGGGCTGTCGGGGGCGGCGCGGGCCCGCTCGCGCAGATGCCGGGCCAGCGCCCGCTCCAGCCTGCGCAGTACACCGCCGAGGTCGGGCTCGTCGTGCACGGCCTCACGGAAGCTGCCGAGGACGGCGGCGACGGTGCCGATGGCGGCGAGACCGTGTCCGCGTACGTCGCCCATCACGGCCCGTACGCCGTGCTCGGTGGCGATGACCTCGTACAGGTCGCCGCCGATGACCGCGCCGCGCTCCGCGGACAGTTGGGCGGCGGCGACGTGCAGCCCGTCGATACGGGGCGGTAGCGGCCGTAGCAGCACACTCTGGGCGGCGCCCGCGACCCGGCGCACCTGCCGCAGCTCACGCAGCAGCGCCTGGCGGACATGGACGATCAGGCCCGTGCCGACGGCGAAGAAGACGGCGCTGGTGACGATGCGCGCCCCGAACCCGTTCTGCTGGGCGAGCGGACAGGCCATCTTGTACGTGATCGCTATGGCGCCCCACACCGTCGGCAGCCCGATTGCGAGCACCCGGCGCCCCGGCCTGCGGGGAACCCCAGCCTTGATGCGGTTCATGCCGATGGCCCCCCAATAGGCCCTGACAGCACAGAATCGGACCGGCCCCGAAAGACCGGTCCGATTCTGTCGACCACATGGCCCGGAAGGACCAGATCACCCCAAAAGCTCACCCCATCGAGTGAGGTGACCAGTGCGCCCTGTCAGGGCGTGGGTGATCAGCCCCTCAGCACAGCCCCCACACGCTCACCCGCCAGGGCAACCGCCGCATCCCGAGCAGCAGACGCCTCGTCCACGGTCAGCGTCCGATCTCCCGCCCGGAACCGCAACGCGTACGCCAGTGACTTGCGGCCCTCCCCGAGCTGGTCCTCGTTCTCGTAGACGTCGAACAGCCGGATCGCCTCGAGGAGTTCACCCGCGCCCTCACGCAACGCGGCCTCCACATCGGCCTGCGGCACGAACTTGTCGACGACCAGGGCGACATCCTGCGTGGCCACCGGGAACGTGGAGATGCGTGGCGCCTGCGGGGTGCCGTCGCCCACCTGCTCCAGGGCGTCCAGGTCCAGCTCCATCGCACAGGTCCGCGCGGGCAGGCCCAGGGCCTTGAGGACACGAGGGTGCAGCTCGCCCGCATGGCCCACGACCGTCTCCGTGCCGTCGAGGACGACCACGAACTCGGCGCAGCGGCCCGGGTGCCACGGACCGTACTGACCGCTGCGGACGATCAGGTCGGCCCCGGCTTCCCGCGCGGCGACGCGCCCCGCGTCCACCGCGTCGGCCCACCCCGCCAGACGGCCCTCGCCCCACCAGCCGGCCTGCTCGCGCGCGCCCGCGAGGACGACCGCGACATGCCGCGGCTGGTCCGGGAGCACGGCGTTCAGCGCGGCGATCTCCTCGTCCGTGGGACGCCGGTCGACCGGCAGATGGGGGGCGGCGACCCGCTGCTCGTCGCGCGGCTGGAAGACCAGCCCGGTCTCGAACAGCGCGAGGTCGTGCGAGCCGCGGCCGTCGTTGCGCCGCAGGGCGCCCAGCAGGCCCGGCAGCAGCGACGTACGGAGCGCGGGCTCCTCGTCGTTGAGCGGGTTGACGAGCTTGACGACGCGGCGGGCCGGGTCGTCCGCGTCCAGGCCGAGTTGGTCGAAGACCTGCTCGCTGATGAACGGGTAGTTCGGCGCCTCGACATATCCGGCGCCGGCCAGCGCCCGGCCGACGCGGCGGTGCAGCCGCTGCCGGTGGGTCAGGCCCCGGCCGGACGGCGGCTTGGGCAGCGTGGACGGCAGGTTCTCGTAGCCCTCCAGACGGATGACCTCTTCGGCGAGGTCGTTCTGCTCCATGAGGTCGGGCCGCCAGGACGGGACGGTGACGATCAGCTCGTCCTGCCCGTACACATCACAGCCGACCTGCTGGAGGCGGCGTACGACGGTCTCCCGGCCGTAGTCGACGCCGGCGACCTTGTCCGGGTGGTCGGCCGCGACGGTGATGGTGTGCGGCGCGGACGGGGCGATGACCTCGGTGACCCCGGCCTCGGCGGTGCCACCGGCGAGCAGCACCAGCAGGTCGACCGTGCGCTGGGCGGCAGCGGCGGCGGCCTGCGGGTCGACGCCGCGCTCGAAGCGGCGGGACGCCTCGGAGGACAGCTTGTGGCGGCGGGCGGTGCGGGCGATCGCGACCTGGTCGAAGTGCGCGGCCTCGATCACCACGTCGGTCGTCGCGTTCTCGACGTCCTCGTGGTCGGCGATCTCGGTGTTGGCGCCGCCCATGACACCGGCGAGCCCGATCGGGCCGCGGTCGTCGGTGATCACCAGGTCCTCGGCGTGCAGCTTCCGCTCGACGCCGTCGAGGGTGACGATCTTCTCGCCCTCGGCGGCCCGGCGGACACCGATCGTGCCCTGGACGAGGGAGCGGTCGTACGCGTGCAGCGGCTGGCCGAGTTCCATCATCACGTAGTTGGTCACGTCGACGGCGAGCGAGATCGGGCGCATGCCGACCTTCTGCAGGCGGCGCCGCAGCCAGATCGGGGAGCGCGCCTCGGAGCTGAGGCCGGTGACCGTACGGGCGGTGAAGCGGTCGCAGCCGAGCGGGTCGGAGACCTTGACCGGGTAGCCGAAGGCGTTCGGGCCGGGGACGTCGAGGAGGGCCGGGTCGCGCAGCGGGAGGCCGTAGGCGATGGCGGTCTCGCGGGCGACGCCGCGGATGGACAGACAGTCGCCGCGGTTGGCGGTGACGGCGATGTCCAGTACCTCGTCGACGAGTTCGAGCAGCTCGATGGCGTCCTTGCCGATCTCGGACTCCGGCGGCAGCACGATGATGCCCTTGGTGCCGTCGTCGCCCATGCCCAGCTCGTCGCTGGAGCAGATCATGCCGTGGGACGTCTTGCCGTAGGTCTTGCGGGCGCTGATCGCGAAGCCGCCGGGCAGGACCGCGCCCGGGAGCACGACCACGACCTTGTCGCCGACGGCGAAGTTGCGGGCGCCGCAGACGATCTCCTGGGGCTCACCGGTGCCGTTGGCGGTGCCGACGTCGACGGTGCAGAAGCGGATCGGCTTCTTGAACTCCGTCAGCTCCTCGATGGTCAGCACCTGGCCGACGACCAGGGGGCCCTTGAGGCCGTCGCCGAGCTGCTCGACGGTCTCGACCTCCAGACCGGCCGAAATGAGCTTGGCCTGCACGTCACGACCGGTCTGCGTCTCCGGCAGGTCGACGTACTCCCGCAGCCAAGAAAGCGGGACCCGCATCAGATCTCCATCCCGAACGGCCGGGTGAACCGGACGTCACCCTCGACCATGTCTCGCATGTCCTCGACGTTGTGGCGGAACATCAGCATCCGCTCGATGCCGAACCCGAAGGCGAAGCCGCTGTACTTCTCCGGGTCGACGCCGCAGGCGGTGAGCACCCGCGGGTTGACCATGCCGCAGCCGCCGAGCTCGATCCAGCCTTCGCTGGAGCAGGTGCGGCAGGGCCGGTCGGGGTTGCCGACGGACTCGCCGCGGCAGACGTAGCACACCATGTCCATCTCGGCGGACGGCTCGGTGAACGGGAAGAAGTTCGGCCGCAGCCGCGTCTTCATGCCCTCACCGAACAGCGACTGCACCATGTGGTCCAGCGTGCCCTTGAGGTCGGCCATGGTCAGGCCCTCGTCCACGGCGAGCAGCTCGACCTGGTGGAAGACCGGGGTGTGCGTGGCGTCCAGCTCGTCCGTGCGGTACACGCGGCCGGGGCAGATCACGTACACCGGCAGCTCACGGTCGAGCAGCGAGCGGATCTGCACGGGCGAGGTGTGCGTGCGCAGGACGACGCCGGAGTCGGCGGAGCCGTCGGCACCTTCGATGAAGAAGGTGTCCGCCTCACCGCGGGCCGGGTGGTCCGGGCCGATGTTGAGCGCGTCGAAGTTGAACCACTCGGCCTCGACCTGCGGGCCCTCGGCTACCTCGTAGCCCATGGCCACGAAGACGTCCTCGATGCGCTCGGACAGGGTGGTGAGCGGGTGGCGGGCGCCGGCCGGTACGCGGTCGTACGGCAACGTGACGTCCACCGCCTCCTCGACCAGCACCCGGGCGTCCCGCTCGGCCTCCAGTTCTGCCTGGCGGGCGGTGAGCGCCTTGTTCACGGCGCCGCGGGCCATGCCGACACGCTTGCCGGCCTCGGCCTTGGCGTGCGGGGGCAGGGCCCCGATCTCGCGGTTGGCGAGGGCCAGCGGGGAGGTACCGCCGGTGTGAGCGACCTTGGCCTCCTGGAGCGCGTCGAGGGAGTCCGCGGCGGCGAAGGCGGCGAGCGCCTCGTCCCGCATGCGCTCGATCTCTTCCGGTTTCAACGTCTCGACCTCGACTGGGTCGTACGACTTATTCGGTGCCGACATCTCTTCCCGTGCTTCCGATTGGCTGGCTGAAGGTCCCCGTCGCCGACTCGTCCGGGCCGTATCCGGGACACATGGGTGCCAAAGGCCGAGTCTAACGGGGTGGAGGTAGGCGACTGCGCCCGCGGGCTGCTCAGGCCAGGTAGGCCGGAGTGCTCACGGGCAACGTAAATCGGAACTCGGCGCCGCCGCCGGGGGCGCGGCCGACCGTGATGGTGCCGCCGTGGGCCTCGACGATGCCCTTGACGATGTAGAGCCCGAGGCCGGTGCCGCCGCGCTTGCTGCCCCGCCAGAAGCGGGTGAAGACGCGGTTCATGGACTCCTCCGGGATACCTGGGCCCTCGTCGCTCACGGTGACCGATGTGCCGGTGTCCTCTCCCTCGCGGGGGGACGTGGCGGGCGTGACGTCAATCGTGACGGTTCCCTCGCCGTGCCGCACGGCATTTTCCAGCAGATTGCTGAGCACCTGGTCGACCTTGTCGGGATCGGCCCACAGATCGGGCAGCGGCTGCTCGACGCGGAGCAGGAACCGGTCGGCGGGCAGCCCGGCGGCGACGTACGCCTGGATGTGCCGGCCGACGGCGGCGCCGATGTCGACGGGCTGGCGGCGCAGTTCCAGCCGCCCGGAGTCGATGCGGGAGATGTCGAGGAGCTCGGCGATGAGGCGGGTGACGCGGTCGGCGTCGGCGTCGACGGTCTCCAGCATCAGCCGCTTCTGGTCGTCGGTGAACCTCTCCCACTTGGCGAGGAGGGTGGCGGTGAAGCCCTTGACGGAGGTGAGGGGGGAGCGCAGTTCGTGGGCGACGGTCGCGATCAGCTCGGCATGGCTGCGCTCGGTGCGGCGGCGGGCCTCGGTGTCGCGGAGACAGACGACGACGCGGTGGACGGGCCCGGTGGGTTCGGTACGGACGTACCGCGCGGACACGAGGACTTCACGCCCGCCGGGCAGCAGCAGATTCCGCTCGGGCTGGCCGACCCTGATGGCGAGCCCGCCGTACGGATCGGTCAGCTGCCACCAGCGCCTGCCCTCCAGGTCCTCTAATGGCAGGGCCTTGTCCAGCCGCCGGCCGAGGGCGTCGGCGGCGGGGACGGCGGTGATGCGCTCGGCGGCGGCGTTGAAGCAGACGACGTGCCCGTGCTCATCGGCGACGACGAGGCCGTCGGGCAGCTGATCGGGGTCGATGCCGAGCCCGGCGACATCGCCGGACGGCCGGGACACGGGCGGTCGCCCTACGTCCCGTGCTCCCGGCGCGTTGCTGGTGCCGATGGTCATCCCCGTACCCCACCTCTCACGACGGCGCAGGGCCCCCGAGCAGGTCACCCTACTAGCTCACGGTGACGGAGCGGCACCCTCCGGAGGCGCGCTGTGCACGGGCGGACGCATAGAGACATACGGCGGCGGCGGTGGCGAGGTTCAGGCTCTCGGCCTTCCCGTGGATCGGAACGCGCACGACGGCGTCCGCCAGCGCGCGGGTCTCCTCCGGCAGCCCCCACGCCTCGTTCCCGAACACCCAGGCCGTCGGTCCACCCATGGTGCCCTTGTCCAACTCGTCGTCCAGATCGTCGGTCCCGGCCCCGTCAGCGGCGAGAATCCGCACCCCGGCGTCCTTGAGCCCCGCCACGGCCCGCTCGACGGGGACCCCGACAGCGACCGGCAGATGGAACAGCGACCCCACGGACGCCCGCACGGCCTTGGGGTTGTACAGATCGACGGACGCGTCGGTCAGTACGACCGCCTCGGCCCCGGCGGCATCGGCACACCGCAGCACGGTCCCGGCATTCCCCGGGTCCCGCACATGCGCGAGCACGGCGACGAGCTTGGGCCGGGCGGCGAGGATCTCCTCGAACGGCGTGTCCAGGAACCGGCAGACCCCGACGAGGCCCTGCGGGGTGACGGTGGTCGAGATCTCGGCGATCACCTGCTCGGCGGCGAGGTGCACGCGCGCGCCGATGTCCCGGGCCCGCCCGACGATGTCGGCGTACCGCTCCGCGGCCTCCACGGTGGCGAACAACTCGACGAGCGTGTCCACCTGCTCCCCCGCCTCCCGCACAGCCTGCGGCCCCTCCGCGAGAAACAGCCGCTCCTTCCCCCGGAAGTTCCGCTTGGCGAGCCGCCGGGCGGCGGAGACGCGGGGGGACCGGGGGGAGATCAGCTCGGGGGCGACGGGGGACATTCAACTCACCTTCAGCATCTAGCTTCCGCCGCAACGGCGATCAACCACGACGGCGGATTTCGGCGGTGCCGAACCAACCGCTGCTCACATAGCAACGGACCCGCAGGCAGAAACCCACGGGTCCGTCCAATCACGTCGGCCTAGGCCCAGCGCCAGCGTCACGCGGCCTTCGGCGCGTTGACGTCAGCCGGCAGCGCCTTCTGCGCGACCTCGACGAGCGCGGCGAACGCATGCGCGTCGTTGACGGCCAGCTCGGCGAGGATCTTGCGGTCGACCTCGACGTTCGCGGCCTTCAGGCCCTGGATGAAGCGGTTGTACGTGATGCCGTTGGCGCGGGCAGCGGCGTTGATGCGCTGGATCCACAGCTGGCGGAAGTCACCCTTGCGCTTCTTGCGGTCGTTGTAGTTGTAGACCAGCGAGTGGGTGACCTGCTCCTTGGCCTTGCGGTACAGGCGCGAGCGCTGACCGCGGTAGCCGGAAGCCTGCTCGAGGATCGCCCGGCGCTTCTTGTGGGCGTTGACTGCCCGCTTGACGCGTGCCACTTTTTAACTCCTTGTAGCGGGGCCGTGGTTGGACTCACACGGCCCGGAATCGATGGGGTCCCGGTCCTGGCGTACGGCGCTCGGCGATCCGAGGATCAGGCGCCCGTACGTCACTTGCCGAGAAGCTTCTTGATCTTCTTGGCGTCGCCCGGGGCCATCTCGGCGTTGCCGGTGAGGCGACGCGTCAGTCGGGACGACTTGTGCTCGAGCAGGTGGCGCTTGCCGGCGCGCTCACGGAGCACCTTGCCGGAGCCGGTGACCTTGAAGCGCTTGCTGGCACCGCTGTGCGACTTGTTCTTCGGCATAGCGCCGTTCTCTCCTCGTCAGTGGCGCTCCGATGCCCGGTCGTGAAACCGGGCACGGTGGAGCGTCGCTCTTGTATCGGTTATGGCCTGGGGACTCGCGTCCCCCGGGATCACGCGTCGGCGGAAGCCTCGGCAGGGGCCTCGGCAACCTCGTCGCTCTCAGACTCCGCGGCGTTCTGCGACTTGCCGGGGTTGGCCTTCGCTTCAGCCTTGCGGGCTTCCTGCGCCTGGCGAGCCTCGGCCATCGCCTCGGTCTTCTTCTTGTGCGGACCGAGAACCATGATCATGTTTCGGCCGTCCTGCTTCGGGTTCGACTCCACGAAACCGAGGTCCTGGACGTCCTCCGCGAGACGCTGCAGCAGTCGGTAGCCCAGTTCGGGCCGGGACTGCTCGCGACCACGGAACATGATCGTGATCTTGACCTTGTCGCCCTGCTTGAGGAACCGGACGACGTGACCCTTCTTGGTGTCATAGTCGTGCGGGTCGATCTTCGGCCGGAGCTTCATCTCCTTGATGACCGTGTGCGCCTGGTTCTTGCGCGCCTCACGGGCCTTCATGGCCGACTCGTACTTGAACTTCCCGTAGTCCATGAGCTTGCACACGGGCGGACGGGCGTTCGCCGCGACCTCGACCAGGTCCAGGTCGTACTCCTGCGCAAGCTCCAGGGCCTTGGCCAGGGGGACGATGCCCACCTGCTCGCCACTGGGACCGACAAGTCGCACCTCGGGAACGCGAATCCGGTCGTTGATGCGGGGCTCGGCGCTGATGGATCCTCCTCGGTAGCACCACACGACTGTCTGGAGGACAGCCGCGTAACGTCTCTTTTCGATAGACCTAACCGCGCCGAAGCACAAAAAATGCCCCGGACGATCACAGGCGGGGCTCCTCGAACTACCGGAGCGACCGCCGCGAGGATCGCGGGGCGCACTTTCGGGCGGATGCCCGTCGCTGGACGGGACCGCCTGACCGGTGACCCGCCGCCCGGGGGGCGGTCAGGTGGGAGTTCGAAAGCCTCCACTTGTAGGTCGGGCCCGGTGCCGTGAGGCATGCGCGTCCGACCGGTCGTTACACAAGGTTAGCAGCATCCCGGGGGTGGTGCGAACCGGCGTGCACCGGGGCCTATCGTGTCCGGCATGAGTGACACCCCTCCTGAGACGCCCGACTTCGACGCCATGACCCGCGACATCGCCGAGGTCCCGGCGGTCGAGGTGATCGTGACGGTCGCCGTGAACCTGATGAGCGCCGCCGCGGTGAAGCTCGGTCTGACCGAGGAGGGCGAGAAGCACAAGGACCTGGACGAGGCCCGCAAGCTGGTGTCCGCCCTCGCCGGTCTCCTCGATGCGAGCGCCACCGAGATCAGCTCCTTCCACGCGGCTCCGCTGCGCGACGGCCTGAAGTCCCTCCAGCTGGCGTTCCGCGAGGCGTCGATCGTCCCGGACGAGCCGGGGCAGGGTCCGGGCGAGAAGTACACGGGGCCGGTCTACGGCTGAGAAAGGCCGTCGGTTGTCTGCGGGCCCGTCGTGGCTGGTCGCGCAGTTCCCCGCGCCCCTTCGGGGCGCACGTATTCGGGGCGCACGTACAAGGGGTCGCCTGGTGGCGTCGCCCCGGCCGGGAGTAGTGCCAGGTCGAGGCCGTGTACCAGGCGGGCCCTCAGTGTTTCGTCGGCGGCCAGGCGCTCGGCCAGGGTGCGGGCGGCCGGGCCCGGGGTGGCGTCGGGGTCCAGGACGAGGGCGAGCGTGCCGTCGGCCTGTCCGGGGCCGAGGTAGGCACGGAGTACGGCGGGCTCGGCGGCCACGGCGGCTCGTACGGCTCCGATGACGGCGGGGTCGGCGAGCGGATCGGTGGTCGTACGGCCCTCGGCCAGCGCCAGCAGCGCGGGCCGCGTCAGCTCGTACGGCACGGGTCCGGCCAGGTCCAGCACGATCGTGTCCGCCTTCTCGTGCGCCGCGGCCTGCAGCGCCTGGTGCAGCGGTACGGCGACGGGGCGGGCCTCCGGGTCCCAGCGGGCCAGCGAGTCGGTGGAGGTGAAGGCGGGCAGGGCCGTGCGGGTGCCGGCCTTCAGGGTCGGTACGGCCATGTCGCTGGTCTTCTCGCGGCGCAGCCCGTTCTCGTCCTCCTCGACCTCGCCGAGGACGGCCACGACGGGGACGAGGAGCCGGGCGCCCTTCAGGGCCTCGAGCACCGGCTCCACGGCGGTGCGGTCCTCGGCCCAGGCGGCGAGCGCCGCGCTCAGCCGGGGGTCGGCGGAGCCGTCGTCGTCGGAGAAGCCGGAGTCGGGAATGTTCTTGTTCGCCACGGTCACCGACCCTATCGGGGGGATGCTGCTGCGGTTGTGCGGCCCCGGAAACCCGGCCGTGACGCCTTCAGCGTTTTCTCAGACATCCCTGACAGACATCTAACATCCGTCTAACAGAGAGCACAGCCGGCTGCCCGACCATCGCGGCCATGGAGTCTTCCAGCGCCGCCCACCGTGTTCCGTCCCGCCGCCGCACGCTGGTGTACGCCGCCCTCGCCGCGGTCGCCGTCGTGGGCGGTACGGCAGGGGGGACCGTGTACGTGAAGGCGCAGGCGCACTCCGGCGCGGGGCCCGTATCGTCGGTCTCCGGGTCGCCGTCGGTCTCCGCATCGCCGTCGGCCTCGGCGAGCGGGGAGGCATCGTTGGCATCAGTGGAAGCGGTGGCGCAGCCGGTGGTGGACCACGACGAGCTGCTGGCCGAGGCGATGGAGTCGGTGACCGTCGAGGACGGTGCGGAGGTGTCGGTGGCGGTGCTGGACCTGGCATCCGGCGCGAGCGCCTCGTACGGGGACGGCCTCTTCGACACCGCGAGCATCGTCAAGGTGGACATCCTGGCGGCACTGCTGCTCCAGGCGCAGGACGCGGGACGCGGGCTGACCACGGCGGAGAAGTCGTACGCCACGGCGATGATCGAGCACAGCGACAACACCTCCGCTTCGGCCCTGTGGCGCACCATCGGGAAGGCGGCCGGGCTGGACGCCGCGAACGAACGTCTCGGGCTCACCGACACCGAGGGCGGCGACAACATGCTATGGGGGCTGACGCAGACCACGGCAGCCGATCAACTCGTGCTGCTCCAGCAGGTGTTCTGGGCGAAGGACTCGGAACTGACCGAGGCCTCGCGGTCGTACATCCAGCGGCTGATGGCGCGGATAGCCGCCGGGCAGCAGTGGGGCGTATCGGCGGCGGCCGACGGCTCGGCGTGGGCCCTGAAGAACGGCTGGCTGCCGCGCAGCGCCACCGGACTGTGGGACATCAACAGCATCGGGCGGCTCACCGTCGACGGTCACGGGTGTCTGGTGGCGGTCCTGTCCGACGGCAACTCGACACAGGCGAAGGGAATTTCACTGGTCGAGGCGGCGGCAAGGGCCGCGATCTCGGTGATCGGCGAGGAGAAGCAGACCGCGTCGGCATCGGCCTCGGTTTCCTGAGCGGACGGGGCGAAGTCGGCTGCGGCCCGGCAGCGCCCCGAAGGGGCGCGGGGCTGTATCAATTTGCGGCTCCGCCGCGTGGGCGCGACCAGCCACGACGGCGCGGCAGACACAAGACGGCACATCGCGGCACTACCCGCGGAGCGCTCGGCGCCCGCGCCACACCACCACCGCGACGACCAGCAGCACGCCGCCGAAACTGCCCGCCAGCGGGGCGGCCCAACTCGACGTCGTGTCCTCGGCCTCGGCGGCGTCGGGACCCGAGCCGAAGTACTTGTCCTCGTAGGCCGCCGCGCGCAGACGCTTCGGTTCGAGGCGGTCGGCGGCCTTGATGGCGGCGGCCGGGTCGACGAGGCCGTAGCCGCGGGAGTCGTCGCGGCCGCTCGCCGGGGCGTTGCGGGCGGTGTCTTCGAGGAGCTTCTTGATCTGGGCGGGGGTCAGTCCGGGGTGGGCCGCCTTGACGAGGGCGACGGCGCCGGAGACGAAGGCCGCGGCGGCACTCGTACCCCATCCCTCGTAGTACTTGCGGTCGGGGTCGGCGATGACGATGTCGACGCCGGGGGCGCTGACCGTGGCATACCAGCGGCGGGTGGAGAAGGCGGCGCGGGTGCCGTAGCGGTCGACGGCGGTCGCGGCGATCACGCCCGGGTAGGCGGCCGGGTAGGAGATGTGGTCGCCCTTGTCGCCGCCGTTGCCGGCGGAGGCGACGACGACGGAGCCCTTCTTGAGGGCGTACTGGACTGCTTCGTCCTCGGCGGGCTCGGGGTGGGCGGACTTGGAGTCGTCGCCGAGGGAGAGGTTGATGACGTCCGCGCCGTGGTCGGCGGCCCAGCGGATGCCTTCGGCGAGGGCGTTGCCGCGGGTGTTGCGGGCCTTGCCGCGGGCGGAGTCGCCGTCTTCGAGGATCACGCGGACGGGGAGGATCTTGGCTTCGGGGGCGATGCCCATGACGCCGTCGCCGTTGCCCACGCCATGGCCGTGACCGGCGATGATGCCGGCCATGGCGGTGCCGTGGCGGGCCCAGGCGCGGTCGCCCCGGTCGGCGCCGAAGCCGATCATGTCCTTGCCTTCGAGGACGTTGCCGGTGAGGTCGGGGTGGTCGGACTCGACGCCGGTGTCCAGGACGGCGACGGTGACGCCCGCGCCCTTCGTGGTCTGCCAGGCCTCGTCGGTGTGCATGGCCTCGAGGGCCCACTGCTGGGCGCGTATGCCGTCGGCGTGGGCGGCGGTGGGCGGCACGAGGGCGACGGAGGCGGCGAGCAGGACGCTGACGACGCCGACGCGACGGGTTGCGGTCATGACGGCTGCTCCGTGGCCGAGTCGACGGTTTTGCGCAGCGCCCGTTCGACGCGGTCGGCGAGGCCTCGTGCCTCCTGGCCCAGGCCTGCCTGGGCGACGGCCGTGGTGGCGCCGGAGGCCATGGCTTTGGCGGCGGGCTCGGGTTCGTCGACGGTGCGGCCGTCGGCCCAGCCGGAGACGGCGTAGACGACGACCGGGGCGTCGGTGAGGACGGAGACGGTCCATGAGGCGCGCTGCTCGCTGCCGAAGCCTGCGGCGACGGTGTTCTTCGCGGCGTACGGGCGGGGCATCAGGTCGGTACGGCTGTCCAGGCTCTCGTTCTTGAACCGGGTGCGCAGGGCGGCCATGGCGGCGGAGTCGCCCTTGGTGAAGAGCAGACCGACGGTGGTGACGTAGCTCTGGGTCGCGTCCGTGTAGGTGGCGCGCAGCAGGCGCTGGCAGCCGACCGGGGCGAGGGCCTTGCGCAGCAGCGGGTCGAAGGCGTCGGCGCAGCCGCTGTCCGGGGCGACGGCGACGCGGGTCCAGGTGCGGTCGGCTCCGCCGGGTCCGGCGCCCTGGCCTTCGACGCGGGGCGGGAACAGCTGATCGACCGGCACGCTGTGCCACAGGCTCCCGGCCGCGGCGAACGCGCCGCTCGTACCGCTCTCGCCCCCGTCGGGGAGGAGCCAACTCCCGGTCACCGCACCGCCGATCAGCCCGAGCCCGAGCACGAGGCAGGCTGCCGCCACGACGGTACGATTCCGCACCCGGCCCCCCAGCGGACGCGGCCGCGCCCGGTCGTCATATCCCTCAGGCTCCCCCAACGACACGAACGGCCGCGCCGTCCCACCTGGCGTCATGGGCGCGCCCCAGGAGAACGCCGGGTCAGGCGAAAAGGCCGGCCCAGCCACCGGCGGCGAGTCGGGCCGCGGCGGCACACCACTCCGCCCGGCATCAGCGGGCGCCGGATCCGCCGGCACCGGACGCAGACGCGTGGTCCTCTCCGAGGCGGCCTCGGCAGGCATCGGGGGCACCACCGGACGCCGCGGGGGCTCGGCGGGCGCCGCCGGAACGTCGGGACGCCGCGGGGCCTCGGGGGGCATCGGCTGCACAACCGAACGCCGCAGGCTCTCGGCGGGCGCCGGGGGTACGTCGGGGTGCCGAGGGGCCTCGGGAGGCAGCGGTTGCGC
>NZ_JBFALC010000041.1:0-90859 GCF_040656035.1 Streptomyces sp. NPDC050211 | reverse complement strand
ACTCGTCACTACCGGCCGCCGACGGATCCTCCGTCTGGCCCGGCACTGGCCCTGGACCAGCCACATCACCGCCGCCCTCGAACGGCTCGCCCGACAGCCGAACCCCGGCTGACCAGTAGATTCCCCGTCCCAACGAGCAGCATCACCAGCCCGGAGCAGTGGAACCCGGCGCCCACCCGACACGAAAGCCGGGCCCTCGGCCTGCCCATCAACCCGCAGGGAATGCAAAACGGCCCACCGACTCCGTCGGCGGACCGTCACGCAAGATCGAGGCTAACGAGCTCGTGCATGGCTGGCGGGGAGACGTCGGTCTCTTGATCGTTGATCATGGTCATGTGGTGAGGAACGCGACTCGTGCAGTGATCATGAGCAACCGGCGGGTTACGGGCCGGGACGGCCGACGTGATCGCTGAACTCGTCGCCGAGATCGGCCCGTTGTGGCACGAGCGCCACTAGGCCAGGCTCGTATCCCGGCAACGGAAGCGGGCCGTAGGTGCTGGGCGAAGCACCAACTGGTGTTCGTCGACCGGCTACTGGCCACCCCGGTCCATCTCCGTCACGTGGCCACCCACGACGTGCTGGCCTGCTGGTTCGGGGTGGACCGCTCGACCATCACCGGGCTGTCGGCGAGGTGCGACCCCTGCTCGCCGAGCGGGGGTGCACCCATCAGCCCCGACGTGCGGCTGCGAAGCCTGGCCGAGGTCGTCGACCATCTCGGTGCAACCGGGAAGACAGGCACCATCGACGGCACCGAGATCCGAGTCCGGCGGCCGGCCCAAGGACGCAAGGACCGGGACAAGTTCATCTCCGGCAAGAACAAGCAGAACGCCGTCAAATGCATGGGCGGTCACGGACGAGGACGGCCGGGCTTGTTCTGCAGCCCGACCAAGCCCGGAAGCTGCGCGGACATCACACACGCCCGCCAGTTGGGGCTGGTCAAGCTCCTGGCCGATGGGCCCGCGGTCGAGGTCCTCGCCGATGCCGGCTACCAGGGGCTGCGCGCACAGACCGGCGGACGCGTCGTGAACCACCGCACCGCAAGTTCAAGAAGAACGCCCCGGACTGGTACGAGGAGATGCACGAGCGCCAGCGCAAAGCGCACTCCTCACGCCGTATCCGGGTCGAGCACGGCATCGCACACCTCAACAACTGGCGGGTACTCGCACGCCACCTCGGCCGCCGCGAGCACATGAGCGACACCGTCCAAGCCATCGCCGGCCTGCTGTCCCACCAACAGGTCACGGACCTGAAATCGGCACGGCAGACGTGAACTCCGAGCCCCACCGCAGTCCTCGACGTCTCACCGCCAACCATGCACGAGCTCGTCAGCACTAGGGGGATGCCTACGACAACGCGCTAGTTGTCGCGGGACATGACGTTGGTGACACAGGCCGATGTCAGTGAAACCAAGATGCTTCGACGGGCATCGGTCGGGTACCGTGCGGGCCATGTCGAGTCCTGAGTCAGACAAGGTGGGGGCTTTCGGTCACGCCGTCAGCCCCCTGAACCACTGAGCTCGTAGCCCTGTCGTCGCGCCGCATTCTGCGGCCGGGCGAGTGAGCCCTTGGGGCTGGCCGCGGTGACGAGATGACCTTCTCGTGCTTCTCCTCACCTCGGAGCCACTCGATGCCTCTCCCGCTGTACCTGCTTGCCATGGCGGTTTTCGCCATGGGCACCTCGGAATTCATGCTCGCCGGCCTCTTGCCGGACATCGCCTCAGACCTCGATGTCACAGTCGGGACAGCCGGAACGCTCACCTCGGCCTTCGCGGTCGGCATGATCGTCGGTGCCCCCCTTGTGGCCGCGCTTGCCCGCAACTGGCCCAGGCGCTCCAGCCTTCTCGGTTTCATCCTCACTTTCGCGGCAGCTCATGCCGTGGGCGCCATCACCACCAGCTTCCCGGTCCTGTTCGCCACCCGGGTCGTCGCCGCGCTTGCCAACGCAGGGTTCCTTGCCGTCGCTCTGACGGCTGCCGCCACGCTGGTCTCACCCGACAAGAAGGGACGTGCGCTGGCCGTGCTGCTGTCAGGCACGACGGTGGCCACGATCGCCGGTGTCCCTGGCGGCTCGGTGCTCGGCACGTTGCTCGGCTGGCGGGCCACATTCTGGGCTGTCGCCGCTCTCTGCCTGCCTGCAGCTCTCGGCATCTTGAAGGGCATCCCAGCAGGACGTGATGAGGATGAGTCGACTGGCAGGCCAGCGTTGCGAGCGGAGCTCGCCCAGCTCACACGGCCGCGGTTGATTCTGGTGATGCTGCTCGGCGCGCTGGTGAACTCGGCAACCTTCGGAAGCCTCACCTTCCTCGCCCCCGTGGTGACCGACAGCGCCGGGCTGGACGAGTTGTGGATCTCTGTCGCACTGGTGCTCTTCGGCGCCGGATCCTTCCTGGGCGTCACCGTCGCCGGCCAACTGTCCGACCGGCGTCCCGGTCCAGTCATCGCAGTCGGCGGCCCGCTGCTGCTCATCGGCTGGCCGGCCCTGGCGATGCTGGCCAACGAGCCGGTCGCCCTGTTCACCCTCGTGTTCGTGCAGGGCGCACTGTCATTCGCGCTGGGCAGCACGCTGATTACGCGGGTCCTCTACGAGGCCGCGGGAGCCCCCACCATGGCCGGCTCGTATGCGACCGCGGCGCTCAACGTGGGCGCCGCCGTCGGCCCCGTCATCGCTGCGGCCACCCTCAGCACCGAAGCCGGGGACCTCGGGCCGCTCTGGGCAAGCGGACTCCTCGTCGCGGTCGCGCTGCTCATCGCGTTCCCCCTCCTCACCGCCATCACGGCCGACCGGAGCACCGAGGTGGTCCGGTGACACATGCGAACGCCCCTTGAACATCGAGGGACGCCGAAGGCTCGTGGAGCGCTGCCGCACCCGTCCGATCGCGCACGAGCCGCCGAGGCCGGTGTCTCCCGCGCCTGCCTGTCCAAGTGGAAGAACCGGTACGACACGCACGGCGAAGTCGGGCTGCAGGACCGCCCAAGCGTCCCGCGATCCTCACCGACCCAGACCCCACCCGATGTCGTCGAACGGATCGAGCGGTCGCGGCGGGACAACAAGTGGTCCGCCCGCCGGACCACCCTCGAACCCGCAGGCCAGGGAGTACAGATCAGCGAGCGCAACCGTAGGCCGGTGGCTGGCGCGCCTGGGCATCAACCACCGCCGGTTCCTCGACCCGACGGCTCGGCCAACAGGCGCCCGTCGAAACGGATCGTGGCCCGCTACCCGGGCCACATGGTCCACCTGGACGTCAAGAAGGTCGGACGGATCCCCGACGGCGGCGGGTGGCGGGCCACGGACGCGGCTCCGAGCAGGCCAGGGCCGCGCAGCGCGCGAAGACCGGTGGCGCCAAGGGCGGTACGTCTACCTGCACTCTGCCGTCGACGGATTCTCCCGCTTGGCCCACACCGAGCCCTTCCCGATGAGAAGGCCGCCACCACCGTGGCGTTCCTTAGCCGCGCCGCAGTCTTCGAGCGCTCCCTGATCTCGTGCGTACCAGCAGAGGTTAGGGAAGCAGGGACTCGGGGGCCGTCTGTTCCGGGAGTTCGTCGCAGTCGTGCCTGCACTCCCGGTCAAGGCCGCTGGATAAGCCTTCAGCACGCGAGACGCTCCGGCGGCGACAGCCGCAGGCGCACAGGGAAGCGACAGCCTCGGGCACTGCGGATTCTGCCCGCTCACGCCCGTCTCGGTGAGACGGTCAGGCTAGCCAACCGCCTTCGGCAGCAGTGAACTTGGCAAATTCTGCGAAGGTCCGCGGCGGGCGACCAAGGGCACGCTGCACGCCGTCGGAGACGTACTCGTCCCTGCCCTCCCTGAGTGGCTCAATGACGGGGAAGGTGGGCTACGCCAACGCCTTCGCGCTGAGTGTGGCGTTCAAGCGGCTGCGCGGCACACGGCCCAGTGATCACCGGAGCTCGCGACCAACGCCGCGGCGGGCCGGTGTCAGTGCTGTCCCCTAGATTCGCTTCATGACTGAGCCGTCCTACCTCACTGCTGTCCGGGAGTCGTACGACACCGTCGCCGCCGCCTACACCGAACGCGTCCCGGACCCGCGTGAGTTGGATCCGTTGTCTCGGGCGATGCTGGGAGCCTTCGCCGAGTTGATGCAGGGCGGCGGCGGGCGGGGACCGGTCGCGGATCTGGGGTGCGGGCCCGGGAAGGTGACGGCGTATCTGGCCGGGCTGGGCGTGCCTGCGTTCGGTGTCGATGTGTCGCCGAGGATGGTCGAAGTGGCCCGTGAGGCCTATCCGGAGCTCCGTTTTCTGGTGGGGTCGATGACCGCGCTCGAGCTCGAGGACGGTGGGCTTGAGGGGATCCTCGCCTACTACTCCACCCATCACACGCCACCGGAACTGCTGCCGACCGTGTTCGCCGAGTTCCACCGCACCCTCGCACCCGGGGGCCGGCTGTTCATGGCCGGATACGTGGGAGACGGTGAGCGGCTGCGGCCGGATACGGCATACGGCGGTCATCCGGTGTCGTTCACGTCGTATCTGCAGCCCGCGGACCAGCTTGCCGAACTGCTCGAGCAGGCCGGGCTCGTCGTCACCGCGCGGCTCGTACAGGCACCGGGCGGCGGTGCGAAGAGGACGGTCGCCAGCTTCCTGGCCCAAAAACCCGATGCCGGGAGTTGATACGGCGGTCTCGGCTGATTCACCAGCTCGGGACCTTGGTGATCGTGGCGGGCGCGTTGGTGGAAGGTCGCGGTCGTTACGGAGGCAGCGGGAAGACCGGGAGCGGCGGCGAAGTCGGCGTGGGTGCGGGCCAGTTCGAGGCGGTCGCCCGATGTACGCAGGTGCGCCGCCGCCCGGGCGAGTGTTCACGGGCGGCGGCGCCAGGGGCTATGTGGCTGTGGTCAGGCGCAGGTCAGTGCCGCGGATCCTCGGCGGCGTGCAGAGAGGGCCGCAAGCTGTGCGTCGTTGTAGGTGAGATCGAGCACGAGTCGCGGAGACCCGCTGCCACAGCGAGCGCGCCGAAGTGAAGTGCCACGGCTGCACGCCCCGGCTGACCCGGCGGGCGGGGTGAACCAACCGGTCTGGCTGTGGTGGTCAGGGACCGACGCCGATGCGGCAACCACCTCCGCAGATGTCGACCGCTGTCGGCAGTCGTTCCTCCGACGCTTCGACATCGAGCGCACCTTTTGGCCGGTGAGGCCCGGCATTCACGCGACCCGCCCGGCGCAAGAAGGGCACGAAGTCCCGCCGAACCGGCATCCTGGCTCACCAGGGGACGACGCCCTCATCGTCGAAGAAGCCTCCGCGCGGTCCGTCGTCCGGCAAGGTGGCGAGCCGGATGGCGATCGCGGCGCCTTGCTCGGGTGTGCGCGGGGCGTTGAAGCCGGTGAAGTCGGTCGCGACGTAGCCGGGGCAGCAGGCGTTCACGATGACGTTCGTGTCGGAGAGTTGGCGGGCGTACTGTGCCGTGACGCTGTTGAGCATCGACTTCGACGGTGCGTACGCGGCCATGATCGGGCCGGTCTGCAGCGTCAGCGAGCCCATGTTGCTCGACATGTTGACGATGCGCGGCGAGTGCGCGCGGCGGAGCAGCGGGAGCATCGCGTTCGTCACCCGAACCACCCCGAACACGTTGGTGTCGAGGACGGTGCGGACGACGTCGAGATCGAGCGTCGTCGGATCCTGCGCGCCACCGTCGGTTCGGCCAGCAATGCCGGCGTTGTTGACGAGCACGTCGAGCCGCCCTGCCGACTGCTCGATCGCTGCCGCCGCCGCGGCGACGCTGTCGTCGGAGGTGACGTCGAGGGCGACCCCGAACGCGTCGACGCCTTCGGCACGCAGGCGCTCGACGGCCTCCTTGCGCCTGGCATCGTCGCGAGCACCCACCGCGACCCTGAAGCCGAGCGTCCCGAGGCCCTGTGAGATGGCGAAACCGATTCCCTTGTTCGCGCCGGTAACCAGCGCGGTCTTCGTGGCGTTCACTCGATCCATGCTCGGCGAGCCCCGCACTCGTCGTCCAATACCGGATCAGTCAGCTGTGATACTCACCAGGTATCAGTCGATAGGCTGCTCGCGTGGACGATCTCGAAACCCGCGAGCTCCGGTACTTCGTAGCTGTCGCCGAGGAATTGCACTTCGGACGCGCCGCCGGTCGGCTCGGCATCGCACAACCGCCGCTCTCGCGCGCAATCCGCCAGCTGGAGCGGCGGCTCGGCGTCCAGCTCCTTGACCGGGACCGTCGCGGCGTGGCGCTCACGGATGCCGGCAGGGTGCTGCTCCGCGAGGCCAGAGAGGTCCTCGACGCGGTCACGGCCGCTGCGCGTCGGACGCGGCGCGCAGCGGATCCGAAGCGGCAGCTGGTGCTCGCGACGAAGGCCGGGGCGTCCCACGAACTGCTGCGACGACTCCTCGACACGCATGCGAGCGAACCCGGTGCGGCACCGGTCGAAGTCCTCCTGTGCGAGGTCGGCGAGCAGGCACGGCTGCTGCGCGACGGGCAAGCCGACGTGGCACTCATGCATCACCCGTACGACGACCTCGCCGGGTTCGACACCGAAGACCTCTGCGTCGAAGGCCAGGTCGCGATCCTTCCCGCGGGGCATCCGCTCGCGTCACGCGATCAGCTCACGCTCGCGGACGTCCGCGACGTGCCGGACCTGCCGATCGCCCGATGGCCCAGGCTCGACGGGTCCTACCCGGACGGGCCCGGACCGGAGGTCCGCACCCAGTCGAAGCTCGCTCAACTCGTGGCCCTCGGCAAGACGCTGCTCGTCATCCCTGCCTCGAGCCGTGCATGGCAGTGGCCCGAACACGTCGCCGTGCCCGTCATCGACGCGCCGGACGTCACCACGGTGATCGCCTGGCCACCGAGCAGCCGCTCCCAGGCGGTCGCATCACTCGTCCGCTCAGCGGCCAAGCTCCGCAACGCCCCACTGCCTGCGTGACACAGCCAAACCGTTCCTGATCAGTGAGCAGAAGTGAGTCTTGGACCCATTCCTGGTCACTGCGGGCATCCCGAACGGTTTTGGATGTCCTGGTTGCCCGCGTACTCGCCGCGTCCGGCGGCACGGATCGTGTCCGTGGTCCGGGGATGCGGGGGCGGGGTCCCTCACGCCCGGGGACACACCGGTCGGCCTGGATGATCCGATGCCCGTGCACATCGCTCTGGTGTCCACGGGGCGGTGTCGTCCGTCGCCGGATCGAGTGTCCCTGGGCGCGTCGTCCGATCGCGATGCCGGCCGCATCATGCCGGGTGGTCTTACGGGTGGGGCCGGTCATCGGCTTTTGCCAGTGCTGGGCGCCCACATGCTGGTGTAGGACGGGTCCACGGCGATGATCGCGATACCTCTGGCGTCGGCCATGGAGGCCAGCCGGGCGCGGAGCTTGCCGGTCGGCATGCACTAGGAGATCATCGCGCTCGTCATCGCTGTCGCCGAGGACGAGGAGGCACAGGTCCTGGAGCTGGCCGCGGCCTTCGGTGAGGGGTGCTGGCTTGTGTGCGCGGTCCAAGACGCCGTGGTGGAAGTGCTCGACGTCGGCTGTTTTCGGTGACATCGGCGGCCGGGCCGCGACAGGAGCCGGATCAGTGGCGGGCGAGGGCAGCGATGGTGCCTCCGGCGAGTACGGTGCGGCGGCGGCCGTCGGAGAGGTGGTGGTGGACCGGGTAGGTCTCGTCCTTGGTGGTGTTGTGCAGCCGCAGGTGGCGGTCTGCTCCGGGTGCGAGCGCGGTGTGGAGGCTCTTCAGTCGTAGCCGGTCGCCGGCGTCGATGCGGTCGTAGTCGCCGGGGTCGTCGAACTCCAGCGGCAGGACGCCGAAGTTGGTCAGGTTCTGCCAGTGGATGCGGGCGTAGGACTTGGCGACGACGACACGCAGCCCCAGGTGGCGTGGGGTGATGGCGGCGTGCTCGCGAGAGGAGCCCTGGCCGTAGTTCTCCCCGCCGACGACGAAGTGACGGCCGGGCCTGCCCTCGGTGGCCAGATCGGCGGCGCGCCGGGGGTATGCCGGGTCGATCCGGGTGAAGGTGAACTCGGCGAGCTTGGGGATGTTGGAGCGGTACGGCAGTGCCTTTGCCCCTGCCGGTGAGATCTCGTCGGTGGAGACGTTGTCCCCGCACTTGAGCAGGACCGGGCCGTCCAGAGCGTCGGGCAGCGGGTCGAAGTCGGGGAGGCCTGAGATGTTGGGGCCGCGTTCCAGCGTGATACGGGCGGCTTGCTCGGGCGGCAGCGGGGGCTCCAGCATGGCGCGGTTGACGGATGCGTGCTCGGGCAGGCGCGGCCGCGGGCAGGGCACATTCTCCTTGGCGGCCCAGTCGCGGGGGTCGGTGATCTCGCCGGTGAGGGCGGAGACGGCGGCTGTCTCCGGGGAGCACAGCCAGACCGCGTCCTGATCGGTGCCGGAGCGGCCGGGGAAGTTGCGCGGGAAGGTGCGCAGGCTGTTGCGGCCGACGGCGGGGGCTTGGCCCATGCCGATGCAGCCGAGGCATCCGGCCTGGTGGATGCGGGCCCCGGCGGCGATCAGGTCGAAGGTGGCGCCCATCCTGGTGAGGTCGGCGAGGATCTCGCGGGAGGTCGGATTGACGTCGAAGCTGACGGCCGGGTCGGTCTGACGGCCTGCGACGATCGCGGCGGCCACGGCGAAGTCCCGCAGCCCGGGGTTGGCGGAGGAGCCGATGACGGCCTGCCCGACGGGCTCGCCCGCCACCTCGCGCACCGGTACGACGTTGCCGGGCGAGGTGGGGCGGGCGATGAGCGGTTCGAGGGAGGCGAGGTCGATCTCGTCGGTCAGGTCGTAGACGGCGTCCGGCTCGGCGGCCAGCTCGCGGAAGTCGCCCTCGCGGTCCTCGGCGCGCAGGAAGTCGCGCACCGCTGCGTCGGCGGGGAACACGGTGGCCGTCGCCCCCAACTCGGCGCCCATGTTGGCGATGACGTGCCGGTCCATGGCGGTCAGATGCTCCAGACCCGGGCCGTGGTACTCCAGGATCCGGTTGACCGCCCCTTTCACACCGTGGCGCCGCAGCAGCTCAAGGACCACGTCCTTGGCGCTCACCCACTCGGGCAGCCGGCCGGTCAGGCGGATCCCCCAGATCTCCGGCATGGTCACGTGCAGCGGCCGCCCTGCCATGGCCAGCGCGACCTCCAGGCCACCGGTGCCGAGCGCGAGCATGCCGAGCGACCCTGCGGCGCAGGTGTGCGAGTCGGCCCCGGCCAGCGTCTTGCCGGGAGCGCCGAAGCGCTGCATGTGGGTGGGGTGGGAGACGCCGTTGCCGGGCTTGGAGTACCAGATCCCGAAACGGCGGCAGGCAGAGCGCAGGAAGGCATGGTCCTCGGCGTTGCGCTCGTCCGCCTGGAGCAGGTTGTGGTCGACGTACTGGACGCTGACCTCGGTACGGATCCGGTCCAGACCGAGTGCCTCCAGCTCCTGCATCACCAGCGTGCCGGTCGCGTCCTGGGTGAGCGTCTGGTCGATTCGCAGCCCTATCTCCTGGCCGGGTGCCATCCGACCCTCGACGAGATGGTCGGCGATGAGCCGGTGCGCCAGTGTGCCGTGCGAACGCGTCACGTCTTCCACCCTTCGTCCTTGGCCCCGCGCGGGCGAACCGCCGGCTCGCCCGGCAGCCTCTTCGAGCGTGGGCAGCGGGCGGAGCGGACGGGTACCCGCGACAGGGCACGGGAACACCGCCGCGAGGTCGACGAGGGCAAGGCGCCTTCCCCGGCCGGACCTGGGCAAGGAGCTCGGGAGGTCCGATGAGGCACTGGCTGCGGCTGACGCTCCTCGGTGTGGGGGCGATGAACTCACCCCGGTTCGCCCCGGCGGGCCTACTGCTGCGGTGCGCCGGGCACCGGGTGGCCTTCGACGGCGGGCCCGGTGCCGAGCCGCCATCCGGGCGGCTGGACGCGTGGCTGGTCACCGACGAGCAGTCCGAGCTGCGGTCGGTACTGCGGCGAACGGCGGACTCGCGCGGGGCCGTCATGCTCGCCGGCGATCTGCGGATCGGCGAGGCTCTGGTGCGCTGCCGTCCGGTGGTCCACACCTCGCACCCTGCGTACGGATACCGCATCGAGGTCGGCGACACGGTGGCTGTCTGGGCACCGGAGTTCTGGGAGTTTCCGGCCTGGGCCGGCGGGGCGGACCTGATGTTCGCCGAGGCGGCCGCCTGGGAGCGGCCCATACGATTCCGGGGCGGAGTGGGTGGCCACGCGTGCGTCCGCTCCATAGGTGAGCAGGCCGTGCGGCATGGAGTGCGGCGCCTGGTCTACGCCCATATCGGCCGCCCCAGCCTGCGCGCGATCGATGCCGGAGCGAAGCCGCCCGGCGGGGAATGGGGTGTGGAAGGCCGTACGTACTCCCTGCCCTTCGATCCTGCGCCGGCCTCATGAGAACGGGTACTCGCCGGCCACCGGCGTACGAAGGGCGGCGAGCCATCATGGCGGGCAATGTCATCGAGCGCGGCGACATCTACTTCACGTACCGGCCCCGAGTGGAGCAGGAGCGGGTTCACGGCATCGAAGAGATCCAGCGTCTGTTCGTGATCCTCCAGCCTTCCCGCGGCAGGCGCAGTCGCCGTCTCGTCCTCGGCCGTAAGCACCTGCCGCGGCCCGAGGAGCACGAGCGGTTCTGGGGTTTCGTCGACGAGGTGACCGGCCGGCCGGAAACCCTCGTAGCGGACCTGGAGGGGCGAACGTACGACACGCAGACGCGCGGCGAGCGGACGCAGCCCGAGGCTCGGCCGGCGGGCGAAGGCCGCTACGCGCTCGTCCGGCACGGGGACCACACGCATCTCACCTATGAGCTCGAACTGCCCGAACAGCCCGGCGACGTCCAGGAGGAACTGACCATCGAGCCCGAGGCGAGCTACATCATCGCCGTCAAGAATCCTGAGGCCGGTGCACCGGCCGGAGCCGGTCTGCACCCGCGGCAGCGGGCCGATCTACCGAAACGGCAGCAGGAGCGCTTCGAGGGACGGCGGTTCACCGGCGCCGATCCGGACCTGCTCGACCAGGAGGGCATCGAGTTCGTGCTGATCGGCGCCGCCCACGACGTCGAGGAGGAGCTGGACGTCCGGCTCGACGCGGAGGCCGAGGACGTCGAGTCGGCGGAGATCTTCCGCCGCCTGCACGTGCCGCGCGAGAAGCACCCCACGGAACCGCTGACAAAGGGCGAGTGGCGTTGAGCCGTCCACGGTTCCGGCAGCGCATGCGTTCGCCTCCACGTATCACGATGCCGTCGCCGCCCGACCGAACCGCTGTCGTTCACCGGTCCCCCTGCTCCAGGACGGGCGTCCCGGCAGAGCTTCCGTCCGATTCCTCGGGCACGGGCAGCGGCTGCCGCCAGGGCGTGGATGTGTCGATGCTCGGTGCACTCCGGTCCAGCTTCCCCACCGTCGCCCTGGCCTCCTCCTCCCCACGCGCGGCGACGGCGAGAAGCCGGAAGGGGGCGGACGGCCCCAGTTCGACGCACACCACGGGCCTGCCCGGCCGTACCGCGACGAAGTCCTTCCCGCCCTGATGACCGCGCCTGCCGAGGCACACGGCGCCGGGAACACAGACACCACGCTCGGGGAGGCCGCGCAGGGCCCGCCACCAGTCCCCTTCGAGGGTCACCCGGCGCACCGCCGCCAACGGCACGCGCACATCACGGTGGTGCACGGCCGCCTTCTCCCACCAGGACAGCCGTACGACCAGGTCATCACCCTTGACGAGTATGCGCGCCATCGCTGTGCGCCTCCCCGAACGGGACTGGGGACTACGAGCAGGTCGAACAGCACGAGTGGCCTGACCGGGAAGCGCGCAAACACCATGTGGCGCAGCCTCGCCTGAAGCCATCTCTTACGGCGGTCCGCGCCGGGCAGGTCGACACGGACCGGCGCCGCGGACAGCGCGAGCGCCCCGGCGGGCCTGGCCGGCCGGTCAGCGGATGCGCTCGCCGTCGACCTCGACATGGACCTTCTCGCCGTAGAAGCAGATGTGCTCCGCGGCGGGGAGGGCCTCCGGCAACGGGTGCGGCAGGCTCCAGGCGGCGTCGGGAATCCGGCCGCCGCCGGCCACCAGGTGCCAGTGCTGCCCGTCGCCCTTGTAGGGGCACTCGCTGACGGTCCCGCTCCGCTCCAGCAGCCCGAGGTCCACGTCGGCGAACGGCAGGTAGTACCGCACCGGCAGCCCGGTCTCGAACAGCAACTTCGGGCGTCGGGTCTCGGCCAGCGGGATGTCCTTGTGGCGCACCAGGACATGATGTGAGGCCGCGCGGACGTCCACCCGGTGATAGGGGTCGCGCGGACCGGCGTAGAGCGGCTCGTCCTCCTCGAACCAGCGGTCCATCGCGGCGAAGTCGATCGTCACGTGGTCCTGGAGCGCCGGCGCGTCCGATTGCTTGCCGGGCGGCCCGGTGACCGCTTCCGGCGCCGTGTGGTCGCCCACGACGACGCTCCAGCGGTCCGGCCCCTCGCCGGTGCGGCCGTCGTCCGCCGGGACGAGCAGGTCTGTATGCACGTCGGCCAGCGGGAACCAGTGCCGCGGCGGTTCACCGCGGCGGTAGAGCACCTTCCCGCGTCGGCTGTCGAGCACCGTCCGGCCGGCCAGCACCGCCCGCATGCGCCGGGGCCAGTCCTCCACGTACCACCAGTTCTCGGGCGGCGGGCCGGAGCTGAACTCGCCGCCGCCGGGCCCGAACGGCCCCCTGCCGAGCGTCAGAGTCATCGTCGCCTCCCCGACATTGATCGGTTGAACGCGCAGGCCCGCGCGTTCCGCATCCTGTGCGCGGTACCCGCGAGGCCGCACCCCACACCGGCCCGGGTTCCTCTCACGAGGCGGAAGTGGCAGCATGCCGGGCTCGGCGCCCGCACCAGTGCTCCAGTGCGGCGACCAGTTCGTGACCACGGCGGGTGGGATCGGGCTGCTCGGTGGCCCAGGCGATATAGCCGTCCGGTCGTACGAGAACCAACGGCGGTACGGCAGCCGCGCGTTCCTCGGCCACCCGGTGCACGTCCGCGTCGTATGCCTCCTCCTCTCGTGCGTACGCCTCCAGGGGCTCGGTGGCCAGCAGGACGAACCTTCCGGTGCGCAGTGCCTCGTAGAGCCGGCCGGGCATGGTGTCGCCGGACAGCGGCAGGTCGGGTGCCCGTGCCCCGGCCGACGGGTGCGCGCCGGGCCCGGCCGGGTAGCGGATCGCGATCCCCGACAGCGCCCCCGCCACGGTGTCGGCGACGGGTCCGACGCGCATCACGGTGGCGCCGAGCAGCGCGCGCAGGGGCGCGGTGCGCAGGAGGACGATCCGGGTGAGCACCCCGGTCAGGTGCACCACGCGCCGACCGACCGGATGGCGTTCGGCCTCATAGCTGTCCAGCAGCGCATCGTCCGCGCGGCCACGCACGGTGGCGGCCAGTTTCCAGCCGAGGTTGAAGGCGTCCTGCAGTCCGACGTTCATGCCCTGCCCACCGGCGGGCGAGTGGGTGTGGGCCGCGTCGCCCGCCAGCAGGACCCGGCCCTGCCGGTAATGAGGGACCTGGCGCTCGTCGTTGTGGAACCGGGACAGCCAGCGCGCGTCATGCATACCGAAGTCGGTGCCCAGGACGCGGCGGGTGTCCTCACGGACCTCTTCCAGCGTCGTGGGCACGTCGTCGGGCAGCCGGCGGTGGCGGTACCAGGTCATGACCCGGTGACGGTGACCGGGCGGGTGGCCCTACTCATGCGTGAGTAGGACATCGGTGATGTCGTCGTCGCGGAGGGCGACCAGGTCCGCGGGCTCGTGACCGATTGCGATGTGGTGGTCCGGGCGCTCGCCGAGCACCTCGATCCCGACACCACCACCGTCGGGGAGGTCTGCAGCACAGGGCAGGTCGGATGAAGTCCACTGCGGTTCTGCAGCACCCTGAAAGGGCGCGAGGCTGTATCGACTTGCGGCTCCGCCGCGCGGGCGCGACCAGCCACGACGGGCCGCGGATGAAGAACAACCTGTCACGGCAGTGCCGGCGGAGCTCTCAGCCCACGGGGACGACGGCGACAGGACAGTGCGCGTGATGCAGCACGGCGTGCACCACCGTGCCCAGCAGCAGCCCGAACCTGCCCTCGACCGGGTGGCGCGGAAGCACCACCAGGCCGGCCCCCTCCGACGCCTTCACCAGAGCCGCGGCGGCCGAGTCCACGGTCAGCTCCGTGTCCACGTGAACCGTCGGGTGTTCGGCGACGGGACGCGCGGCGTGGTTCAGCAGCTGAGCGTGGGCGTTCCGCTCCTCCTCAACGTGACTGACCTGCGTTGCCACAAGGCCGGTGTGGGCGAGGGGCGTCCAGGAGTGCACCAGCCGCTCATCGGCCCGGTGCAGCTCCGCCTCGGCGAGCGCGAACCGTACGGCTTCCTCGTCCCGCTCGTTGCGTACGCCCACGACGATGCCGTTGCCGACGGCTTTCGCCATGTCCCCTCGCACCACCACGACCGGCCGGTCGGCATGCGCGGCCACCCTCCGGCTCACCGAACCCAGCAGCAACTCGGCGAAACCACCGCGCCCACGAGTGCCCACCACGATCAGATCGGCGTCCCCTGCCGCGCTCATCAGCGCCTTGGCCGGATCGTCCCGCGCGGGCTCGGTCTCGACCGGCACGCCGGGATGACCGACCGCGAGCCGCGCCCGGGCGTCGTCGAGCACGCCAACGGCCGCCTCCATGGCCCGCTCCGTCAGACCCAGCTCCAAAGCTTCGCCGTACGCGGAGTCCACACCCCGGCCCACGGCATGGACGATCTTCAACCCACAGCCGCGCCGCTCCGCCTCCAATGCGGCCCAGTCCGCCGCGAGCCAGGAGTACGACGTGTCGTCGACGCCGACGACCAGGCAGTCACGATCGGTGCGGGTCACGGTGCCTCCAGATGCGCTCGTGCGGGGTTCGTTCCGTGGGACATGGCACTCCATCCTCTCCGCTGGTCAGATGCGATGTCGGTCCCGGCAGAGGCCCTGACCACGGCCCGCTGGAGGTCTTCGCGTTCCAGGAGGCCGAGCAGGCGCCCCTCCGGGTCGGTGACCAGGACGGCGTCCGTGCCGGCCCGCGTCATGCGTTCCAGCAGTGGGACGAGCGGCTCGTCGGCCCGCACGGTGGCCGGTCCCGGCCGCATGGCGTCCTCGACGGTTCCCTCTGCGCGGGCGGCCGCGACCCGGTGATGGAGGAGACCGACAACCACCTGTCCCGCGTCGGCCACCACACATACCTGGCGCCCGGTCCCGTTCAGGTGGGCACGTTCGCGTCCGCCACGTCCCCGGCCAGCGGGGTGGCCGCCTCCTGTCCCTCGCGCGGCAGGCCCGCCGCGAGCCAGTCAGCCTTGCCGGGAACGTAGTCGTACACCTGCCGGAAGCCGAGCTGTTCGAGCCGGACGGCGGCCCACGCGGTCATGTCGCACAGCTCGTCGGCGCAGTGGACGATCACGGGCCGGTCCGTGTCCAGCCGCTCGAGAGCCTGCTGGTCCAGGTCTCGCAGGCCTCTGTGGAGCGCGCCCGGCAGGTGGACCTGCTCATCGGCGACCAGCTGGGCCGGCCCCTGCGGGAGGAGACCTCCGCCGTATGACCAGCACATGTCGAACCTCAGTCCAAGCGGCGGTCCAGCAGCTCCCTGACTCCCTGAGCCGTCAGGGCCAGCTCCTCCGGCGTGCCCGCGTCGATGACGAGCGCCAGTTCGTCTGACGGCCAGCCGTGGGCGAGCGTGCCGAGCAGGATCATCCGGTGGTCGGTGATCTGCGGGAACGCCTCCCGCATGCGGTTCTGCGAGGTGAACACCGGCACGAGTTCGGTGCCGTCCTGCTGCTCGTAGACGGGCAGACTCACCGTCCCGGGAGGCTGCGTCCCGGTGGCGGCGCCTGTGGGAACCAGCACTTCGCTGCCGGCGAGGGTGTCGAGTTCCATGTCGCCGGCGTCGCCTTCGACAACCGCACGCAGGGCCAGCTGAGCGGCGGACGCGGCACCATTGGGAGAGTAATCGGTCACGGTTGGTCCTCGGATGCATCGAACGTGCCCAGAGACATCGCACTGTCCCCGAACGTGGTACGGCGGCCCGAGTACCCGGACTCGCACCTGCCATGTGCCTCACGGTGACCGCACGTCGGTGCTTCCTCGCACTCGTCCCATCGAACCGGCTCCCGGCGCCTGCGCGAGGTCTCGCATGCGGCGGCGTCAGGTGACGCCGCCGGTGCTTCCGGCGGAGAGCAGCTGGGCGAGTTCGTCGTCCAGTGCCTGACGGACCCTGTCCAGTACGCCGCCCTCGGTGGCTTCGCCAACAGCTTCCACGACACTGGCGGTGGCGACACGGCGCAGATGTTCACCAACCTCGCGGGCAGCTGGGCCACCAGTTTGTTCGCCATCGCGGCGGGGATGTGCTCGGCGAGGGTTTCCAGGGGCTCGGGTGGCGGCCTCAGCGGCGCCCCGGCTGCCCAGCCCGGGGCGCGCCCGTACCTGCCCTATGAAGGTGTCGCGATTCATGACTTTCTTTCCGGTTCTTGCCGGGTGACAGTCACTCAGGGCTTGCGCGGAGCGGGCAGGTCACGTGTTCAGTTCCGCGGCACTGGTGTCGCGGAACACGCATGCGGATCGCCTCGGCCTGCGTGCGGTGTGCGGTGCCGCCCTCGGCCAGGATCCGCACGGCCACGTCCGGCCGATCGGGAGGGGCGAGTTCCCCACGTCCCGCCGTCCAAGCGGGTGGCCTCCGGCACCAGGCGCACGGCGTCTCGGCTTCCGGATCGGGCCGCCCACCCCGCAGCACGACCCCGGTGTGACGTGTAGTGCGTGGAGGCCGGCTCAGGCCAGTGGTGCGATCCCTTCGAGGTCGTTGATGGTCCCGGACATGATGGTCCGGATGTTTTCGGTGAGATGCTCTGCGGGCCAGTCCCACCAGGCGAGGGCAAGCAGGCGGGCGATCTCGTCGTCGGTGTAGCGGGTGCGGATGAGTTTGGCCGGGTTGCCGCCGACGATGCCGTAGTCGGGGACGTCGTCCACGACCACGGCGCCCGAGGCGATGATCGCGCCATGCCCGATGCGAACTCCGGGCATGACCATGGTGTTGTAGCCGAACCAGACGTCGTTGCCGACGACGGTGTCGCCCTTGCCTGGCAGGCCGGAGAGCAGGTCGAAGTGCTCGGCCCAGGAGCCGCCCATGATGGGGAAGGTGGAGGGGCCGTCCATGCGGTGGTTGGCGCCGTTCATGATGAACCGCACCCCGGTGCCCAGCGCGCAGAACTTCCCGATGACCAGTTTCTCCGGCCCGTAGTGGTAGAGCACATTGTGGGTCTCGAACGCCGTCGGATCCTCCGGGTCGTCGTAGTAGGAGTACTCCCCGACCTCGATCAGCGGCGAGGCCACCAGCGGCTTCAGCAGGACTACGCGCGGCAGGTCGGGAAACGGGTGGAGCACTGTCGGGTCTGCAGGAAGGCGGTTCATGGCAGTCGCTTTCGATTCGGCAATAGCCGGTGAATCATCCATTCTGCGCATGTGACGTACGAGACCGCCGGTGACATCAGCCAGCCGACCGCCTCAGCCACCTCCCGAGGCTGGACCGGGCGGCCCACCGGGACTCCCGTTCAGGCGAGTTCAGCCAGGTCGGGCGGGGCCATGTCGGTGTCGACGAGGCCAGGTGCCATCGCGTTGACGCGGATGCCCTCCAGTGCCACCTCGTTGGCCAGGTCCCGGGTGAGACTCACTACGGCGCCCTGGCTCGTCGCGTAGGCGACCGCGCCGTAGATCCCGGCCCGTGCGGGCCGCGACCGAGCTGATGTTGACGACGGGCCCCCTTGACCGCTGCGCCTCGTGGAGAGCCGTTCGACCGTGGCGCGGCAGCACGACAGCGGCCCGAGCACGTGACCGTTCGCCGCCAGGCTCTCCTCGTCACCTTGGTGGCTGTTCCACGTGCGGTCGCGGGTACAGGCCACCGGTGGCGTCCACGGCTAGCCAGTGATCCCGCGCGCGTCATCCGAGGCGAGGAAGGCGACGGTGTCGGTGATGCCGGGCAGGACCGTGTTCGCGGTGATGCCCCGACCGTCCAACTCCCAGGCCGGGGTGCGCCTATGACGTCGATCGCCCCCTTGGTCATGACATGGGCGGCCTCCGGTGGCGCATGCTCGGCAGGACCACCCCTAGTACCCGCTGTGGGTGGCCGATATGCCGCTCATCCCTTCCACCGACTCGACGAGGCGGCAATAGAGCCGCCTCTGATGGCTCTTGGCCAGCCGATGGGCCTGCCGATCGGATGCCGGGCACCGATGGCGCCACCGCGACGGCGCGCATCCGCCAGGAGCACCCCGGCATTCGCGTGCTCGTGCTGACGACCTACGAAGGTGACGCCCATCTTGCCGGCGATCGAGGCCGGAGCCACCGGTTACCTGTTCAAGGACACCCCGATCGGTACTCTGACCGACGCGATGAGCAGTTGCCCCCGCGAGGTTCAGGTACTCGGCCTCGTCGCGCAAGGTCTGTCCAACAGCGACATCGGTCGGCAGCTGTACATCGGCGAGGCGACAGTGAAGACGCACATGATGCGAACGTTCGTCAAGCTGGGCGTCAACGACCGCACCGCAGCCGTCACCGTCGCTCTCTCGCGCGGCATCCTCACCTCACCGCACCAATGACGCTCCACATGCCGGCCAAGCAGAGTCAGCTCGGTTCGCAGGCCCCGGTGATCACATCGACCGTCGAAGACCGTCGTGGCTAGGCCGACGGCGCGCCGGCCCATCGGTGCAGGGCGGTTTCGAGACCGGTGGCGGCGGCGATGCCGGTGGTGTCGGAGGCCCAGGCGACGACCCCGTCGGGGCGTACGAGTACCGCGGTCGGAGTTGCATGGTCGTCGTCGGTCACGCAGCTCACGCGCCCGGCCCAGGCCGCGGCGAGGCGGGCGAACGTGCCGTCCGTGGTGCGGTCGAGGAGCACGATGCCGCCGCCGTGGCTGTGGTCGGCCAGGCGGGAGCCGTCGCTCAGCCACAGGTCGGGGGCGAAACGGCCGATGAGCGGGTGGTCGCCGGGCAGGTCGATGCGTTGCGTGACGCCGGAAATCTTTTTGACCGCGTACGTCGTTCCCGCCCGGGTGCTCAGCAGATCGGCGAGGACCTGGCGCAGCGCGGCCGACATGGCGTCCGGGCGCATCACCCCGGTCTGGGCCCGCGTCCAGTCCAGCACCCAGGCGCCAAGAGGACGGCGCTCGGCGTCGTAGGTGTCGAGGAGTTCTTCGGGTGCCCAACCGGCGGTCACAGCACCGAGTTTCCAGCCGAGGTTCATCGCGTCGCCGACCCCGAGGTTGAGCCCCTGACCGCCGAACGGCGGGTGCACGTGTGCGGCGTCGCCGGCCAGCAGCACCCGTCCCGACCGGTAGGTGTCGGCCTGGCGGGCGTTGTCGGTCCAGCGGGTCGGGGTGGCGCGCAGTGCGGTCAGCGTGACGTCGGTGCCCGAGACCCGGCGCAGGCTGCCCTGCACCTCCTCAAGCGTGACTGGCGCCATGGGGGTCTCGCGCGAGCGCAGCCGAGTTTGGGGAGCGCCGTCGAACTCGACGGTGGCCACCCGGCCGGGCTGGGGCCCGTAGCGGTAGGCCCCCTTGGGCGTCCAGGTCCAGCCGTGTCCGAGCATCGAAGGGTCGGCGATGTCAACGACCGCCTGGTACCCGGTGAGTTCGGGGTCGGTGCCGGAAAAGCCGATGCCCGCGAGGCGGCGCACGGTGCTGTGCCCGCCGTCGCACCCGACCAGCCACCCGGTGCGGACCGTGCCGGCACTCGTGCCGACGAGCACGCCGTCGCCGGTGTCGTCCAGCGCGGCGACCTCCACCCCGCGACGAACTGGTACGCCGAGTCGCGCGACGTGCCCGGCGAGCAACGCCTCCAGCTCGCGCTGCGGCACCATCCTCGCTCCCTCGGCCACGGCGTGCGCGGCAAGGTCGGGATCTGACCAGTCCACGAGGTCGGCGTCGAGGACCATCCCCGCGAAGTGCCCGGTGAACCGTGCCTCGGGCGCGCGCCCGCCGCCACCGGGTGGTGGGTCGCCGGCTGTGCGGGCGAACGAGCCCACGCGTTCGAGTAGTTCGCGCTGCACCGCCTCGGCGGCCGGCAGCAGGCCGCGGCGGTCGAGGGCTTCGGCCGTCGGCAGGTTGATCGACTGCGCCTTCATGGCCTCGTCCGGTTCGGCCCGCCGCTCGAGTATCTGCACCGTTGCCCCGGCGAGCGCCAGTTCCGCGGCGAGTACGAGGCCCACCGGACCGGCTCCGACCACGGTCACGTCCACGTCCTGATCCATATCCACTGTCACGAACAGTGTTCTATAAACGAACAGCGTTCGTGTCAAGTTATAGTGGCCTGGTGAACCCCAGAGAGCGACGCGCGGCACGCCACCAGCCGCCCACCCCCGAGGCCGAAGCCGGTCCCAGGCCGCGGCGGCGCAAGGCCCCGATCACCGTGGAACAGGTCATCGACACCGCCCTGGACGTCATCGCCACCGAGGGCTACGAGGCCCTGACCATGCGCCGACTGGCCGGCGCCCTCGACACCGGTCCCGCCTCGCTCTACGCCCACGTGGTCAACAAGGCCGACCTCGACGAACTGCTCATCGGCCGGCTGTGCGCCCAACTCGCCCTGCCCGAGCCCGACCCCGCGGCCTGGCGGGAGCAGATCCGCGGCGTGTGCGCCCAGCTGCGCGACCAGTACCTGGCCTACCCCGGCATCTCCCGCGCCGCGCTCGCCATGGCCCCCACCAGCCTCGACACCCTGCGCGTCAGCGAAGGAATGCTGGCGATCCTGCTCGCCGGCGGCGTTCCCCCACAGGCCGCCGCCTGGGCCACCGACACCCTCCTGCTGTACGTGGCGGCCCACTGCCTCGAAGCATCCATCGCCCGGCAGCGAGCAGCACACGACGACACCATCTGGGTCCACGACCGGAACGAACTACTGCGCCGGCTCACCGCCCTGCCCGCCGAGACCTTCCCCCACACCACCCGCCACGCCGCCGAACTCACCGCCGGCGAAAGCCACGACCGCTTCGACTTCACCCTCACCCTGATCATCGACGGCCTCACACACCGCTAGGCCGTGCTTTACGTTCGGCTTCCTGTGCACGCCCCGCATGCTGATGATCAAGTCGATCAGGTCCGCAACCGCAGGCGTCGCGGATGTGGCGGTGGCCGTCCGCCCGTCTTCGACCGCGAGGACTACCTACAAGGCCCGGCACGCGGTCGAATGCGGGATCAGCCGTCTCCAGCAGCACCGGGCCGTGGCGACCCGGTCTGACCAACCTGCGGTTCGGTTCGAGGCGACGGTTCAGGTCGTGACGGAGGAAGGGCGCATTTCCTGGCATTGGCGCGGGACGGTGTGTATGGGGTTGCACCTTCCGTAGCGGCATGTGGTCCGGTGGACTTACGTCCCGATGCCTTGAGGAAAGGTCCCTGCTCATGCATTCGTCTTTCATGCCACCCCGCCAGGTCAAGATCGGTGACGCGGCGGCCTTCGCCGGCAGCACGCCGCGGGCGATTCGCCATTACCACGAGATCGGGCTGCTCCCCGAGCCTGAGCGGGGCGGCGATGACCGCCGCCGCTACGGGTACGAGGACATGATCCGCCTGCTGTGGATTCGCAAGATGGCCGATGCCGGGATCGCCCTGGACGACATCCGTGACGCCTTTACCACCAGCACGGCTTCCGCCGGTGCGGACAGCGGAGACGGTATCGCGGGCATCCTGGAGCGGTTGGAGGAAACCCTCGCCGAGCAGGAGACGGAATTGCGGCGGCAGCGGACCGCCGTGCAGCGGATGCGCACCGAAGGCAGCCGGATGGGCCTGCTCTCCGGCGTCGTCACCGAACGCCTCAAGAGCCTGCCCGAGGGCTCCCTGCGTCAGGCGGACCTGGACAGTCTGCTGGTCACTGAGCGGATCTTCGGCCCACTCGGCGCGGCCGTCCAGGCCACCCGCTTCGTCGTCCTGGCCACGCATCCCACTCTGCGGGAGGATTCCGACCGCATCGATGAAGCCGAGGAGGCACTCGATGACAGTGTCGCCGTCGATGATCCACGCGTGGCTCAAGTGGCCGCCGAGCGGCACACCTTCGAAAGCGCCCTGCAGGCCGCCATCGAGGAGTCCGGCCTGGGTAAGGACGACGATGACCTCTTCGACGCCTGGGACACTTTGCACCCTGCCCCCGCCGATGACGGCGAGGGCGAGGACGAGGCCGACCTCAGCTCTGACAGGCGGGAGGCTGACTCCATGAGCGTGTTCGAAGCCACCGGCAAGATGCCCTACGACTTCTCCCCAGCCCGCCTGCGCTGTATGGAACTGGCCGAAGAACTCGCCGCCCAAGACTCACCCGCTACCTAAAACACGGCCTAGGCGTGTCCGGCGGATCCTCCGGCGGCGGGCGCAGCGGTCCGCGGAACGGCCTCATCAGTACGACCGACCGCAAGGCCCGACCGCGAGCACATCGCCGATGCACGTCGGCTTCGCACTGCTCAGGCGGCCGACCCCTCGCCTCGCCGACGTCCGGTGGAGGAACAGCGAGCCGCTCGTCGCCTGATGGTGCATGCGACAGGGCCGTTGTACCCCGCTTGACGTATACCCATATGGGAATATGATCGCTGTCATGGCACGAGCAGCGACGACGTCGGACGCGTTCAACGCGATCGCCGAGCCGCAGCGCCGGGACATCCTGGCGCTGCTGCGGGCGGGTGAGCGGCCGGTCAGCGACCTGGCCGAGGAGTTGGGGATGAGCCAGCCGGGGGCGTCCAAGCACCTGCGAGTGCTCCGGGAGGTGGGGCTGGTGCGGGTCCGCGGGGCGGGCAAGCAGCGCCTCTACGGCCTGGATGCCCGCGGGCTGCGGCCGGTCCACGAGTGGGTCGGCGGATTCGAGCGGTTCTGGAACGAGAGTTTCGACCGGCTGGACACCTACGTGCAGGACCTCAAGCAGACACGGCAGGAGGACTGACCCATGGCAGGGGCAAGGCAAGAACGGGCGGAGCCGGCGACGGCCGACCGGGAGATCGTGATCTCCCGGGTCATCGACGCCCCGCGGGAGCTGGTGTTCGAGGCGTTCACCGAGGTCCGGCACCTGTCGCGGTGGTGGGGTCCGGACGGGTTCACCACCACCACGCGGTCCTTCGAGTTCCGCGAGGGCGGGGAGTGGGACTTCGTGCTGCACGGGCCGGACGGGACCGACTACGCCGAGTGGATCCGCTGGCTGCGGATCGCCCCGCCGGAGCGGATCGTGCTGCTGCACGGTGAGTCCCGCGACGACCCGAACGCCTTCCAGTCGGTCCTGACCTTGGCGCCGGACGGCGCGGCGACCCGGCTCGTGATGCGCACGGTGTTCCCCACCAAGGAGCTGCGCGACGAGGCGGTCGAGAAGTACCACGCGATCGAGGGCGGTCAGCAGACCCTGAGCAGCCTGGCGGCCTACGTCACCGAGATCGTCCGGAAGGGGGCGGAGGGCTGATGGCCGGGAAGGTGTTCTTCAGCGTGTCGATGTCGCTGGACGGCTTCATCGCGCCCGAGTCCGTGCCCGATGACGACGTCCTTTTCGCGCCCGACAAGCACGACGACCCGGATGTTCAGCGCTGGATGGCGCAGTGGATGGAGCTGCAGCAGTGGGCGTTCCCGCTGCGATTCTTCCGGGAGAACCTGAACCTGGGCGAGGGCGGCGAGGAGGGTCGCGACAACGACATCGCGCGGGAGACGTTCGAGCGCACCGGCGCGAGCGTCATGGGCAAGCGCATGTTCGACCTCGGCGAGCAGTCGTGGCCGGAGGAGGCACCGTTCCACACCCCGGTCTTCGTCGTGACGCACACCAAGCGTGACCCGTGGGAGCGGCCCGGCGGCACCACGTTCCACTTCGTCAACGACGGCATCGAGCACGCCCTCGACCAGGCCCGTGAGGCCGCCGGCGACCGCGACGTCCGCATCGCGGGCGGCGGCGCGACGATCCTGGAGCATCTGAACGCCGGCCTGGTCGACGAGTTCTCGATCACGCTGTCACCGGTGCTTTTCGGCGCCGGCACCCGCCTGTTCGACGGCGTGGACGCGTCCAGGATCGCGCTGGAGCCGGTCCGTTCGGAGCCGTCGTCGCGGGTGACGCACCTGACGTACGCCGTGCACCCTCGGTAGCCGCGCCACCTCTCCACCAATAGCCGGACTCCCTCCCCTGCCGGCGTCACGCGGGCCCCTGCCGCGAGGGCCTGAGTGTGGCGACCTCAGGCCCTCGCGGCAGAGAGCGTCAAGGACCATGCCACTCCCCTAGGCCACCCCTGCCGAGGACACGCGGATGACGGGCGTGCGGGCCTTCGATCGGCGTACAACACGCCCGGCGGCAAGGACGCGGCAGTTGGTGTCAGGACGTGACGGGCAAGGTCTAGTGCCAGTTGCTGATCTTCACGTCGTGCGGTGCGGGCTCGCCCTTGCCGGTTTCGACCAGCCTCTTGAGGCTCATCAGGAAGGTCGCCCACTTGGTGCTGCAGTGGTGCATGAACTCCACCGGCTCCTTCCAGCCTTCGTGCCGGAACAGCACGATCGTGAAGCCGTCCTCCTGCTTGAGTTCGAAGCGGATGTGCGTGCCGATCCACTCCTCGGGACCGTCGACGACCTCCCAGAGCACGCGCTCGGCGGGTCGGGCCTCCAGCACCTTCATGTCGAACCCGCCGGGCTCGAAGCGGAACCGGATCACTCCCCCGACGTCGGTGTCGCCGTCCGTGTCCTCCGTCCACCAGCCCGCCAGACCGTCGACCGTGGTCAGGGCCGCGTAGACGTCGTCGGGAGACGACTCGACGCCGATCCTGTGCAGGATGTCCACCATCTCGATACCTCGTTCTTCGGGTGGGCGCCCGCATACGGGCGCGGTTCATCACCGCCACCTCGGATGAGGCGGCGCGCTCGTTCGTGCGGGTCAGTCCTTCTGGCCGCGCTGGATTGCTTCGGCGATCCTCTTGATGCGTTGCAGCCGGGCATCCCAGGCGGCCCCGACCGACGACAACTGCGCTACGGCGCGGGCGAGTTGGGCCTCGTCGACCTGGTAGACGCGCTCGCGTCCGGACGGCGTGACGTGCACCAGCCCGACCCGGTCGAGTACGCCGAGGTGTTTGGCGACCGCCTGCCGCGTGACCGGGAGTTGCTCGCTCAGCGTGGTCGCCGTCCCGCCGCCGTCGGTCAACAGCAGGTCGAGCATCCGCCGCCGGGTCGGGTCCCCCACCGCCGACCAGAGCTCGTCGTCGATGGTGACACTCATGGCGTCGACACCAGCCGGTCGACGTACGAGACGAGGCGGGGCAGGAAGTGGTCCCAGCCGGTGACGTGTTCGCGGTACTGCTCCTCGAGCACGGCCGCCTCCCAGCCCTTCTCCCGGAACCCCTCCTCGGTGAAGCGCAGCAGTGTCCCCGCGCCCGACGGGACCAGCTCGAAGGTCACCAGGAGCGAGTCGTCCGGCGCCGTGGCCTCACTCTCGTCGTACACCCACCGGAAGGAGAACCGCCGGGGCGGGTCGGCCTCCACCACGGTGATCGGTACGACCTTCGCCTCCGGTGTGGACCTGTCGCCGAACGAGATGACCCCGGTGGCGCCGGGCACCGGCTCCAGCTCTGCCTCGTCCGGCCACCACTCCCGCAGATGTTCGGGCTTGCTGATGACCTCGTAGACCACTTCGGGCGTGGCTTCGATGTGGATCTCCCGCTCGATGCTGCCGTACTCCATGGCACGCTCCCACTTTTTCGCAACCTTTGGTTGCACATCACTGTAGACCTCCCCTTCAGGATGCGCAACCATTGGTTGCTATCAGCTGCCCGCCCGTATCCCGTCGAGAGCGCGCCACCCACCTGCTACGCGCGCCCCGCCATCACTCCTCCCGACGGCGTCCGGGCATGAGCCAGAAGTTCAGGGCCGCGCCCGCCACCAAGGTCACGGCGGCCACGCGGAAGGCGAGGCGTACGCCGTCGACGGCGAGGCCGCCGGCCGATTCCACGGTGTGGGAGCCCTGCGTGCTGCCGAGCGCGATCGCCGCGAACGTGGCGAGGCCGAGCGCGCCGCCCACCTGCTGGACCGTGGTGGTCACTCCCGAGCCGAGGCCCGCGTCATCGTCCGAGATGCCGTGCAGGGCCGCGTTCTGCACGGCCGGCAGGGAGGCGGCGAAGCCGAGGCCGGTGACGATCATGGCGGGCATGATGTGCGTGCCGTACGAGGAGTCCTCCTCGACCATGCTGAACATCAGCACGCCGCAGGCCATCACGAGCATGCTGACCACGAGCAGGGTCCGCATGCCCACCCTGGGCAGGAGCTGACCGGCCACGAGGACGCCGGGCAGGAAGGCCAGACAGAAGGGGAGCCAGGCAAGTCCGCTCTCCAACGGGGAGAAGTCCAGGACGTCCTGGTTGTAGAGGACCACCAGGAAGAAGACCGCCTCGGAGACACCGATCAGCAGGATCGTCAGGCCGTTGCCCAGGGCTCGGATGCGTTCGGCGAAGAAGCCGAGGGGGGCGAGTGGCTGGGTGCTTCTGGCCTGGGACACGACGAACACCACCAGGAGTGTGACCCCCACGGCGATCGAACCGGCGGACTGCCACAGCGGTACGCCCGAGCCGGAGGAGAGCAGTCCGTTCACCAGCGCGATGAGGCCGACGGTGAGCAGACCGGCGCCCGTCCAGTCGATGCGTCGGCGGCCCGGGGCCCTGTTCTCGGGCACCAGGCGACGGATCACGAGGAGCGGCACCGCGGCGAGAGGAAGGTTGATGAAGAAGACCCAGCGCCAGTCGACCAGACCGGTCAGGACCCCGGAGAGGACCACGCCGACCACTGCTCCCAGGCCTGACAGGGCTCCCCAGATCCCCAGTGCCTGGGCCCGTTCCTTCTCGTCGGGGAAGATCAGCGCGACGATCGCGAGTCCGGCCGGGACGGCGAGGGCCTCCCCCATGCCCTGGGCGAACCGGGAGGCGATGAGCATCCCGGGCGAGACCGCCAGGCCCGCGGTCAGCGACGCGACACCGAACACAGCCGTTCCGATCATGAACATACGGCGGCGTCCCAGAAGGTCGCCGAGCCGGCCGCCGAGGAGCATCAGCCCGCCGGCGGCCAGCATGTAGGCGTTCACCACCCAGGTCAGGCCGTCGGGAGTGAAGCCGAGTTCCCTGCGGATCGTAGGGAGCGCGACGTTCACGATGGTGAGATCGATCGCGATCATGAACTGCACGAACGACAGGGCCGCGAGAGTCCGCCAGCGATGGCGAGAGGCCTCCGTCACCAGTGCCGACTCCGGCGCGATCACATCCTGCGGTTCGTGCGTGCCGCCTTGCGTGCTTCCCTGCATGGCCTCACAAGCTCCTGCTCATCCGGTCGTGGTCAGGCCGCCGTCGACCGGCAGCACGACGCCGGTGAGATAGGCGGCGCCGCGCGAGGCGAGGAAGGTCGTGACGCCCACGATGTCGTCGGGGCGACCCAGCCTGCGCAACGGGGCGTGCGCGGTCATCTCCGTGCCGAGGGAGTTCGCCATCATGTCCGACTCGAAGGCGCCGAGCGCGAGGGCGTTCACGGTGATCCTCGGCCCGAGCCGCTTGGCGAGATGGCGCGTCATGTGGTGCATCGCCGCCTTGCTCGCCGCGTACGAGTAGGTCTCCATCGGCGGTACGTGCAGCCCGTCGATGGAGCCGATGTTGATGACTCGGGCGGGGTCCTCCTCCGTGCCCGCCGCTTCCAGGGCTCTGCGCAGGTGCCGGGTCAGATGGAAGACGCCCTTCACATTGAGGTCGAGGACCTGGTCCCATGCGGCGTCGTCGAAGTCGTCGAGGGATCCGCCGTAGGTGGCACCGGCGTTGTTGACGAGGATGTCCAGTTCCGGCTGTACGGCGGTGAGTTCGGCGGCGAGGCGGCGGCACTCGGCGTCCCGGGAGAGGTCGGCGGGCAGTGCGTGGCACACGCCGTGCCCGGACAGTTCCTTGGCGGTCCGCTCGCAGGCCTGCGCGTCGCGCGCCGCTATGTAGACGGTGACTCCCGCCTCCACGAACCCACGGGCGATCATGAGGCCGACGCCCCGGCTCCCGCCTGTGATCAACGCGCTCTTGCCTGCGATCGACAGCAGATCGGTCATTGCGGTGGCTCCCCCTCGGCTTTTCTCAGTGGATCGAAGTCGGCGTCGAGTCGGCATCGAGTCGGCGCGGCACGGCGGTCTCAGCCGGTTTCGAGCGCCCGTCGGTAGCCGTTCAGCAGATAGGGCCAGCCTTCGGACTCCGATGCCATCGCCTCACGCATCGACCCGCCGCCGTCGCCGTGCCGCTGGAACTCGCTGTGTGTGAGGGTCACTTGTGTGGAGTACTCGTCCGCCGCGGCGAACCGCACCTCGATCCGGCTGGCTTCCTCGACGTTCTCGGTGGTCGCCCATTCGGGAGTCAACTCCCAGGACAGCACGATGCGTTCGGGCGGCTGCCATGCGAGGACACGACCCCATTTCATCGAGTCGCCGTCGCTGGTGTGCTCCGTCCACAGCGCGCCTTCGCGGCCTTCGAATCCGACCGAGGACAGCGGAGCTCCGGTGAAACCCTGTTTCTCCGGCCACCAGTCGGCGAAGCCGTCGGTGAACCGGGCGAAAGCCTCCGAAGGGGGCACCGGCACCGTGACGGAGACGCGGACGGCGTCGCCACCGCTTTGAGCGGTCATCCTTCTCATCCTTTCTCGTTGAACCCCGTCGCCGAGGAGTCGGCGGAGCGGCCCTTCCCGCTGATCAGGGCGAGCCGCGCCTCGGCCGCGTCGAGCAGGCAGTCGATGACGTAGTCGTAGAAGTCGTTGTTGAAGCCGTGCACGGCCTCCGCGCTGACCTTCGAGGCGTTCACATAGCTGCCCATCGCGGCGAGCCCCGGTCTGTCGTGGTCGTCGCTGAAGGCGCCCAGCACCTCCGCGGCCCGCTGGTGGGTCTCCGGTGCCTCGTCGTGGTCGTCGTCGAGGGCGACCAGCAAGAACGCGCCGTTGAGCAACATGCTGTACATGGGCGCCGCCTGGGCGCCGAACCCGGCCTTCTGCAGCACCTGCACGCCGTTGTCGATGATGGCGAGGGCCGAGGGCACCGTAGGCCCCTGCAGCGTGAGCCGACGGGCGACACCCGGGTAGCCCTGCAGGGTTCGACGACCGCCGCGCAGGAGTTCACCGAACCAGTCGCGCCAGGGCACGTCCACGGAGGGACAGGGCATCTGGCTGACCACCCGGTCGACGACGGCGTCCATGACCGTGTCCCGGTCGCCCACGTGGTGGTAGATGACCGTCGGCCAGACATCGAGCTCGGCGGCCAGCTGTCGAATCCCCCAGCGGTACAGGCCCTGTTGGGCGGTGAGGCGCATCGCCGCCTCGATCACCCGCTCGGGGGTCATGGCCGGTCGAGTGCCCGTGGTTCTTGGGCGCCTCGCACCCGTTCTGCCTGCCATGCGTCCGCCTCCAAAGGAGCAGGGAACAGCTTGCGTCCCCTCACCGAGGATGGTTTAGTCGAGGCGCTCGCCTGTTTTTGTACACAGTACAAGAGGAGCGCACCGGTGTCACTCGGAAGCACCGCCGAACATGGTCCGACCAGCGACGACGTGAATCCTCAGGGCGGCTCGGGCGACCGGGATCCGACGGCGCCGAACGGCGGCGCCCTGGCGGAATTGCTGTCTCCGGTACGAGGCCGGCTCACCGTCGCTGTGGTGCTTCAGGCGCTGTCGGCACTGGCCTCCGTGGTGCCCTTCGTCGCGGTCGCCGAGCTGGGCAGAGTGCTCCTCGAACCGGGTGGAGTGAACGAGGGCAGGGCATGGGCGGTGGCCCTGGCCGGCGCCTCGGCACTGCTTCTTCGGCTGCTCTTCCTCACCGCCGCGGGCGGCATCAGCCACTACGCGGACAACGACCTCCAACTCGACCTGCGCCGCAGGCTCGCGGACCGGCTCGGCCGCGTACCGCTCGGCTGGTACGACGGCACCAACTCCGGCTCCGTGAAGAAGTCCCTCCAGGACGATGTGAGCGCCATGCACCATCTGGTCGCCCACTCCCTGCTCGACCTCACGTCCGCCCTGGTGGTGCCGCTCGCGTCGCTGGCCTATCTGTTCTGGGTGGACTGGCGGATGGCGCTGGTGACGATGGCCCCGCTGGTCGTCGGCATGGCCCTGTACGCCAGGACGATGTCGGGATACGCGGGCAAGATGGCCTCGTACGACGACGCGATGCGACGCATCAACAGCAGCGTCGTGGAGTTCGTCCAGGGCATCTCGGTGGTCAAGACGTTCGGCCAGTCCGGCCGGGCACACCGGCGGTTCATCACCGCGACCGAGGACTTCGCACGGTTCTTCCTCGGCTGGATGGGCGGCCTGATGCGGCTGAGCGCGGTCACCCAGGTCGTTCTCTCGCCGGTGACCGTCCTGCTGGTCGTCCTGAGCGGTGGCGCCCTCCTCATCGACCGGGGTCTGCTCACGCCGGTGGACCTGTTGCCGTTCGCGCTGCTCGGCCTCGGGCTCACCGCTCCCCTGCAGGCACTCGAATTCAGCGGCAACGACCTGCAGTTGGCGACGGTGGCGGCGGGACGTGTACGCGAGCTCCTGAACACGCCGGAGCTGCCGCCCCCGTCCGAGCCCGCCACCGCGGACGGCGACCTGGCCGCCTTCCACCAGGTGCGTTTCGCCTACCGCGAGGGCGACGACGTCCTGCACGACGTGGATCTGGCTCTCGAGCCCGGCACCGTCACCGCGCTGGTGGGCCCCTCGGGCTCGGGCAAGAGCACCCTGGCGAAGCTGCTGCCGCGGTTCTTCGACGTGACCGGCGGCCGGGTCAGCGTCGGCGGGGCCGACGTACGACAGCTGGCCTCCTCGGAGCTCTACGGCAAGGTCGGCTTCGTCTTCCAGGACGTACGCATGCTGCGTACGTCCGTGCGCGACAACATCCGCCTGGGGGTGCCGGACGCCGACGACGAACGGGTCGTCGCCGCCGCGCGGGCCGCACAGATCCACGAGCGGATCCTCCAACTGCCCCGCGGATACGACTCCGTGATCGGTGACGACGCCATGCTCTCCGGCGGGGAGCTGCAGCGGGTGTCGATCGCGCGGGCGCTCCTGGTCGACTCCGGCGTACTCGTCCTCGACGAGGCGACGGCGTACGCCGACCCCGAGTCGGAGGCGGCCATCCAGCTGGCGCTGAGCGAACTGGCCCGCGACCGGACGCTGTTGGTCATCGCCCATCGCCTCGCCACCGTGGTGGAGGCCGACCTGATCGTGCTGCTCGACGGCGGACGGATCACAGAACAGGGCCGCCACGAGGAGCTGCTCGCGGCCGGCGGCCGGTACGCCGAGATGTGGCGGGCGCATCAAAGCGCGTCCGAGGAGCTGGCTCCGACCGGCCGACCGCACGAAAGGCTCGCATGATGATCCGCGATCTGTTCACGGCCCTCGGGCGGGAGCACACCGGCCCCCTGCGGACGACGCTGGCCGGGATCGTGGCCTCCGCCTTGCTGCAGGGCGTCGCCTTCGCCCTGCTGGTGCCGGTACTGCGCGCGCTGCTCGACCACGACACCTCGGCGGCGTGGCCCTGGCTCGCCGCCCTCGCCACGGTCTGGGCCTCGTACGCGGCGGCGTGCTATCTCAGCCAGATCTCCGGATACCGCGCGGGAGCCGCGGTGTCCCGGATTCTCCACCGCAGGCTCGGCGACCACGTGGCGCAGCTGCCGCTCGGCTGGTTCACCGGTGACCGGATCGGCCGGCTGAGCCGTCTCACGGGACAGAGCGTGGTCGATGTGATGGGCGTTCCGGCCCACTTGCTGCGTGAGGTCGTGGGCGCGTTCGTCACCCCGGCCACCGTGGTACTGCTCATGTTCTTCTTCGACTGGCGCCTGGCCACCGCGGCCCTGGCCAGCGCGCCCCTGCTCGCCCTGGTCTACCGGTGGAGCGGGCGGCGGGTGCAGCGCAGCGACCACGCCGCCGACGACGTGCTGACCGAAGCCGGCGGCAGGGTGGTGGAGTTCGCGCAGAACCAGCCCGTCCTGCGGGCCTTCGGCCGGACGTCCGACGGCCACCGGCTCCTGGACGAGGCGCTGGTGGCGCAGCGCAACAGCGGACGGCAGCTCATCCGCGTCGGGCTGCCGGGAGTGGTGGGGCTCGCCGGCGCCGTGCAGGCGTCGTTCACGGCGATCCTGCTCCTCGGCACGTATCTCACGCTCGGCGGTTCCCTCGCCGTACCCGAACTGCTCGCGCTGCTCGTGCTCTCGGCCCGGTTCGTCGAGCCCATGGTGAAGGCGGCCGACCTCGGGAGCGCGCTGCGGGTGGCGCGCAACGCGCTGATCAGGATCAACGAGGTGCTCGCCGAGCCCACGCTGCCCGAGCCCGAACGCCCGGCGCGGCCCACGGGGTCGGAGATCGAGCTGGACCGGGTGACCTTCGGCTACCGCCCGGGCAGCCCGGTCCTTCGTGACCTCTCGCTGCGGCTGCCCGCCGGGAAGATGACGGCGCTCGTGGGCCCGTCGGGCTCGGGCAAGACCACGATCACCCGGCTCATCCCGCGCTTCTTCGACGTCGACTCCGGCTCCGTGCGCATCGGCGGCGTGGATGTGCGGGACATCCCCTCCGGCGAGTTGGCCGCCGGTGTCTCCCTGGTGTTCCAGGACGTCTATCTCTTCGAGGGGTCCATCGAGGACAACATCCGCCTGGGGCGGCAGGACGCCACCGACGAAGAAGTGCGCGACGCCGCACGGCTCGCCCGTGTGGACGAGATCGTCGACCGGCTGCCGCAGGGCTGGCGGACCCAGGTGGGCGAGGGCGGGGCGCAGCTGTCCGGCGGCGAGCGCCAGCGCATCTCGATCGCCAGGGCGATTCTCAAGGACGCGCCGGTGGTCCTCCTCGATGAGGCCACGTCATCGCTCGACCCGGTCAACGAGGCAGCCGTACAACAGGGTTTGGCGGCCCTGTGCGAGAACCGCACGCTGCTGGTCGTCGCGCACAACCTGCGCACGGTGGTGGCCGCCGACCAGATCGCCGTACTCGACGAGGGCCGGATCACGGAACTCGGCTCGCACGAGGAGCTGCTGGCCCTGGACGGCCGGTACGCGGCGTTCTGGCGGGAGCGCAGCAGGGCGCGGGGGTGGCGGCTGGCCAAAGGCGCGCGGGCCGCCGGAGCCGGATCTCGCCCCGTCACAGGCGCGGTGTCGCCGCGCTTCCCCTGAGCAGGGCTCCCACCCGCGGCAGTGCGGGAGCGAAGGCCCGGCCGAACGCGTAGCGGTACACCATCGCGGGGGTGATGCCCCGGGTGCCCGCGGCGAGACGGCTGCCCAGTTCGGCCAGTTCCGCGGGGTCCGCGGTGACGCGGTGCATGATCCGCAGGGCCGGCAGGAAGACCCGGCACCGGCGGTAGATCAGGTCGGACAGCGTCATCTCCAGCAGGTTGCCGATCTTCGAGCGGTGGTGGAAGGGGAAGTACCGCTGGTTCATCGTCAGCCGCAGATGGGCGCCGGATCCGGCGACGTCGCCGAACACCTTGGACGTACGGAAGGCGGTGTTGAGCCCCGCGACCAGCTCGGCGTAGGCGGCGCGCTGCCGGGCCCGCTCGTCCTTGTCGTCCGCGGTCTCGATGGCGTGCAGCGAGATGTGGGCCGCGAGGCCGTTGCGGAAGTGCGCGGCAAGGCGGGCGACATGGTCCGGAGCGCGCTCGGCGGCGCGCGCGTACACGTCGGCGGAGACCATCGCGATGCCGGACGGCAGGGTCATGTCGCTGGTGGTCTTCCCCAGCGTGACGATGTCGGCGTGATCGACGATTCCCTGGTGGGCCAGGTAGTGCTCGCCGCTGCGCCAGCCGCCGCTGAGTACCTCGTCGACGCCGACGAGAAAGCCGTACTCCTCACGCAGTCCGCTGATGACGTCCAGGACCGCGTCCGGGAGCCGGCCGCACATCGCGCCCTGGATCAGTTCGAACCAGACCAGGGCCACCTCGCCGGAGCGCAGCAGTGCGGAGAGCCGTTGCGGGGCGTCGTCGGCGAACGGGTCGAGGTAGACCAGGTCACGGTAGTAGGGGCGGAAGGCGTCCGGGTCGGACTCGGTCTGCTGCGGGCCGTGCTTGCTGAGGTTGAGTGAGAACAGCGTCTTGCCGCCGTAGTTGCCCCGGAAGGTGACTACCTTGCGCCGGTCCGGGTTGGCCAGCAGGGCGAGCGTGACCGCCGTGTCGTTGGCGGTGGCACCGCTCACCGCGGGAAAGGCGTGGCTGAGTCCGGTCAGGTCGATGAGCTTGCGTTCCAGGTCGGCGAAGTAGTCGTGGCCGGGATCGTGCTGCTCGAACACGTCGGGGACCAGGTCGGGCGGATTGTGTCCGCGCAGATTGCTGCCGACGCCTCCCCCGCAGTCGATGACGTCCCAGCCCTCGGCGGTGGTGAACCGGCCGCCCGCGGCCCGCCGGATGTCGACGTCGAGCCCGAACGTCGTGGCCAGCTTGGCCATGTTCGGGTTGATGTGCAGCCCCCAGTAGCGGACCGTCTCGCTCCGGTCGGACTCGATGGCCCGCAGGACCGCAGCCTGGCGCTCGTCCACATGGCCGTGGCGCCGCAGCGTCTCGCGGACGAGCGAGGCGCACAGTGTGTTCCCGCCGAAGGTGGAGGTCTGGGCGAAGCAGTCGACGTCGTTGCGCCACACCTGGTGGGCCGAGCTCGTCAGGGTGAAGGCACCGAACGGAGCCTGTCGGTCCGTCAGGTTCTCGCCGAGGACCAGGACGTCCGCTTCGACCGGGTTGTCGAACAGGTCGGGGCGGTCCGCGTCGAGCTCGGTGCAGCACAGGACGGTGAGCCCGCCGCCACGCCGGCAGGTCGCCACCAGGTCCCTGATGTCCCGGTGGCGCAGGTCCGTGTGCTCCTCGCGTACGACGATCACCGCGGCCCAGGTGCGGCCCACGAACTCCCGCAGCGCCCGCGCGGCCGAGTCCACGCAGACCACGTGCGGGATGAGCGCCTCCTCGGCGCCGCGCCCCACCGGGTCCATGAAGTCGCGGTAACGGCCCTTCTCGTCGAGCAGCAGCACCCAGCCCCCGGTGTCCTTGCCCGCGCGGACGGCGGTGTGCCGGGCCAGCTTGATGGCGCCGGACAGCGCCTCCAGGCCGGAGTTGACGAGATAGGAGACGTGCGTGTCGGTCCGACCGCTCCCCCGGCCCGCCAGCTCGCTGAGCAGGTAGCCGACCTGGGCGGCCGGTGCGTTGATGTAGTTGCTGGCTATCAGGAAGGTGCACCGCTCGTCCCGGTTGTGCCGGGTGAGGTGCGCGAGGGTCTCGGCTGTCGCGGGCCGGAACGCCGAACCTGATGTGCTGTTCATCGGGCTCCTTCTTCCTTCGTCGGTCATGGGGTGGACGGCCACTGCGTTGCGGGAGCCGCCGTCGAGGCGGGCCGGGGGCCGGCCAGCTCCTCCAGCAGTCGCGTTCGCTGGGGTACGAGGTAGAAGTGGTCGCCGGGCAGCGTGCGCAGCCGGAACGGGCCACTGGTGACCTCGGCCCACGCGGCCGCCTCGTCTTCGCGGACCTCCGTGTCCTCGTCGCCGATGACAGCGGTGACCGGGCAGGTCAACAGCCCGGCGGGGGTGGGCAGATAGGTTTCGATCAGCCGGTAGTCGGCCCGCAGCGCGGGCAGGACGAGGCGCTGGAGTTCGGCGTTGGCGAGCAGGTCGGCGCTGGTGCCGCCGAGGCGTACGACATCGGCCAACAGGCCTTCGTCGCCGCGCAGATGGACCGTTCCGGGCCGTTGCGCGGTCGGCGCCGGGCGTCCGGACACGTACAGGTGCCGGACGTCGCGGCCACCCGCCTCCAGGCGTCTGGCCACTTCGTAGGCGACGGAGGCGCCCATGCTGTGCCCGAACAGGATGGTCGGGCGTCGCGGCAGGAGCGGCACCTCGGCGGCGATCGCGTCGGCGAGTGGGTCCATCGCGTCGATGAGGGGCGCCTTGAGGCGGTCGGCACGGCCGGGGTACTGGACGGCGAACAGCTCGTAGCGCTGCGGTAGTTCGGCCGCCCAGTCCCGGTAGGCCGCGGCGGTGCCTCCGGCGTGCGGAAAGCACAGCAGGGTGGTCCCGGCCCATTCCCGGGGCCGGAAACATCGGAACCACTCGGACTTCGGGACGTGCGCGCGCACGGTGATCACCTTTCGTCGTCCAGGGCGGCCACGGCGGCCGTGAGCAGCGTGGGGTCCACGGGAACCGGCGGCCGATGGCTCATCAGGTCGGGGGCGCCGAGCAGGGCGTTGGCCTTGGCCCACACCCGTCCGGCGGCGAGGTGGCGCCGTCCGTCCCGCAGCGGGTCGGTGCCCGCGAGGACGGCCGTGCGCAGTTCGACGAGGGCCCGCTCGACGGCGTCGGGCCAGAGCCGGGCGAGCACCTGCCGGTGAGTGGGTGCGGTGGCCGGTCCGAGGACGGTGGCGCTGGGCAGGTCCAGGGCGCTGCCGGCGGCCTCGGCCAGGTCGGGCACGTCGGCGGCGGACGGCGGGCGGTGCAGTCGAGGGCTGAACAGCACCGGCCCGTGGGTGTGCGCCAGGGTGAGGACGCCGCCCTCCGTGCCGAGCGAGATCCGGTGCAGCAGATGGATGTGGTTGTCCGGCTCGACCGGGTCCATCTGGTGCTGGACACGCAGGCTCAGCGGGACGCCCGCGAGTACCCCGTCCAGGCTGCGGAAGGGCGGGGCTTTCACGGCGGGATCGAACGGGCCGCCGGTGGCGACCGGCTGGTCGAACTGCCAGGGGCGTACGCCGCCCAGCAGTCTCTCCAGGATGTCGAAGAGCGGGTAGGCGACCTGGACCGCGTAGGTGGCGTCCACGAACAGGGGCCGCTGTTCGGCGAGCAGGGCGCGTCCGGCGGCCAGGAACCGGCGGACCGGGGCCACGTGCGGATAGAGCGTGTTCAGCCGGTACACGACGCCTGCGCGGCGTGCGGCACGCAGACAGTCGGCCAATTCGGCTTCGTGGACGGGGTGTTCCTGCAGCACGTGGAGGCCCCGGTCCATCAGCTCGACGGCGAGCCGACCGCCCGCGCCTCCGTTGATGCCGGAGTTGACCACGACGCAGGCCGCGTCGATGTCCTCGGGCAGCCGGTCGACGGAGGTGTACAGGGGCACTCCGTAACGCTCGGCGCAGGCCTTGGAGCGTTCGCTGCCCCGGGCCAGAATTCCGGCGAGCTGGAAGGGCCGGGTGGTCCGGGCCAGGGCGCTGAGGTAGATCCGGCCGAAGTTCGTGCCGCACACCACCACCCGCATCGTCCTGGTGCGGTCGTCGGCCGTCACAGGGCGCCTTCTTCCTCCGCGGCCTCCGCCACCGCGTCCGCCGACTGGCCTGGGGTGTCCGCGACATGGAGGTGAGACACGGCGTCGCTGCCCCGCAGCCACTGTTCGGCCCGCCGGGTGTCGAGCACCTCCCCGGCGAAATGGACTCCGGCGGGGACGCCGCGGTCGAGTACGGCCACCGTGGCCAGGGCCGTGACACAGCCGGTGAGCCGGTAGCTGTCGGCGGCACGCAGGACCAGCGTCCGGCCGGCCGGGCGGCCTCCCGCCGTGCCGTCGAGTCGCACCACGAAGAGCTGGTAGGGGTGGTGGACGAGCAGGTCACGGTCGGCTGCGGCGATCAGCTCGGTGACGGCGCCGGCCGCGTCCCCGGGGTGCCGGCCGGCCCGGCCGAGGGCCGCGAGGACCTGGTCTCCGGCGAACACGTTGTACCAGTCGAGGTCGATGAGCCCGAGACGCTTCGCGAGCCGTTCCATCTCGGCGCTCAGATACGGGTGCGCGGTCACCGGGCCGGTGAAGTACGGCAGGTGCTGGCGCTCCCGCCTGGGCAGGACGCCGGAACGGACCCTGCCGTGCCGCCACGCGGCGAGTGATCTGCCGTACCCGTTGGAGAGGCTGGCGACGTAGTCCCCGGCCGCGGCGGGCGTGAAGCGGTCGAGCCCTCCGGCGTGGACGCACAGCCGGGTCACCCGGTCGAACCCGTCGGCGAGCATGCGGGGCAGGAGGGCGGACAGGCCGGGGGTCATACCGGCGGACACGAGCGCGGTGCGGTCTTGCGAGAGCATCGGCCCGGGGTCGGCCGCGGTGAGTTCCCGGTGCAGTGACTCGCCGCCGGGGTCCACGTAGTGCGCTCCGGCGGCGAGGGCGGCCCGCGCCACGCGGTCCCCGACGAGGTGCGCCGGTCCCGCGCAGTTGACCACTACGGCGCTGCCGGCACAGAACCGGGCGAGTGCGTCGGAGTCCCGCAGGTCCACCCGCCGGATCTCCGCGCCTGGGGGAAGGCGAGGTCCGAGCGCGGTCTTCAGGGACTCGGGGTCACGGCCGCCCAGCCGGAACTCGTAGCGTTCAGAGGCCTGTTGGGGCCGCTTCGGGGATGCGTGGTGGCCGCCGAGCTCGTCCAGGGTGGCCCGGCCCACGGCTCCGGAGGCACCCAGCAGGGCGATGCGCGCCGTCATCGTGCCGTCCCGGTGAGCAGCGACACCAGGACCCGCTCCTCGTCGTCCGGTCCGTCGGCCCGTACCACGCGCACGTCCCCCAGGCAGACGTCCTGCCACTGCCGTTCAGTGTCACCGGTGTCCCGCGCCGAGGTGAGCAGCGTGATGTCGGCCGCGTACAGGGCCGGTTCGTGGGCGGTGGCCGCGGCGGCGGTGTGCTCGGCGAGCGCGGTCCTCGCCGTCCCCTGCGCGGGCCGCCGGTCGACCAGGAGGGCGAGCAGGTCGACCTCGGCCTGGTTCTCGGTGAGTTGGTGGGCCAGCTCGGTGGCCACCCGGCAGGCCGCGCCGCTGCCGACGATGCGGAAGCGGGTGGCTCCCGTGCCGGTGATCAGACGCAGTCCGTCGGCGGCGAGTCCCGCCACGAGATCCCCGGGGTCGCGGCGCAGGCAGGCGTCCGGGTCCGCGATCCGCAGTCCGAGGAGGGAGCCGGGTGCCTGCTGATCCTGATCCTGTGCCGAGAGCGCGGCGGGCAGGACGCCGTACCGCTCCAGCGAGCCGTCTTCGTCGTGTACGAGGATCGTCAGCCGCTGCTGTGCGAGGCCCGCGCTGCCGGTGCCGTCCAAAGACACCAGCTCGACGAGCCCGTCAGGATGCCCGGCGTCGGCCGTGCTCTCGTCCGTGCCCGCGCGGGCCGACAGGTGGGCGGCGACGCCGGCCACGGTCGGGGCCGGGTAGAGCTCGCGTACCAGGCTGTCGAAGAACATGCCGCCCGCTTCGGGCAGTTCCTCGCGCATCCGGCCGACGAGGCGGGCGGCGAGCAGGGAGTCTCCGCCCAGTTCGAAGAAGTTCTGGTCCCGGCCGACGCTCGGGCGGCCGAGCACCTGCGCCCACAGGGCGGCGAGCCTGCGCTCGAGGTCGGTACGGGGTTCCTCGCCGCTGTCCTCGGGCGTCCGGTCGGCCTCGTCGGGGAGGAGGGCGAGCAGGGCCTTCCGGTCGACCTTGCCGTTGCCGCTGAGCGGTATCTCGTCGACGACGTGCACGGCGGACGGGATCATGTACTCCGGCAGCCGCTGCGCCAGGTGGGCGTCGAGGCCGCGCCGCGGCACCTCGGCCCGGTCGGTCTTGACCCGGGCCACGAAAACGGCCTGGCCCAGGCAGTCCAGGGCCTCGCCCGCCTCCGGCAGAAGCGCGACGGTCTGCGCACCGATGCCGTCGAGGAGTCCGAGCCACTGCTCCTCGGTGAGGAACATGTTCTCCTGCGCGTGCCGGACGTCGTCGAAGCCCTCACCGCCCTCCAGGAACTCGACCGACGTCATCAGCGGATAGTTCTCGCGGGTCGCGTCGATGAACACCAACAGGCCGCCGGGGCACAGGAGTTCGCGGACCCGGGCCAGCCCGGTCTCGATGTCGTGGGCGTAGTGCAGGACGTTCGCGGCCAGGACGACGTCGAAGGAGTTGGCGGGTACGCCCTGCGCCCGGGGCTCCTTGTTCAGGTCGTAGCCGCGGTAGCTCACCCATGGGTGGGCGGCGAACCGCTCCCTCGCCCCGCCGAGGAAGAAGGGGGAGATGTCGGAGAACACGTACTCCACCCCGAGGCCGTCCAGGGCCGGTATCACCTCCGTGCTGGTCCCGCCGACGCCCGCTCCGATCTCCAGAATCCGCAGCGGATCCCGCCGCGACGCGACATGCTCACCCCCGGCCAGCTCCACCAGGGCGGCGGTGGTGGCCGCGTTGAGGTAGCGCGCGATGAGGTTGTCCCGGTACGCGGCCTCGGCGGTGGCGCTCTCGCCCTCGGGGAACAGCAGATGCAGGGGGTCCGCCTCACCGGCGAGGAGCGCGGGCAGGTGCTCGGAGCTGATCCTCAGATACCGGACGAGTTCCGCACCGAATCCGACCTCGTGCTGCAGTCGTTCGGCTTTCTGCCAGGTGGTGGCGACGGCGGAGCGGCCCGTGGGTGTCAGTCCGTGGTAGCGGCCCGTGGCGGTGTTCCGTCGCACCAGGTCGTTCTCCTCCAGGGCACGCAGCCAGCGGCGGACCAGGCGGTAGTGGTCGGGGGTGGCACGCAGCGCCTCGTACACGTCGGTGAGCGCGTGGGTCTCGTCCGCTGTCGCGAACAGGCCGGCGCCGTGCAGTGCGTCGGCCATGGTCAGCAGGGCGACTCGGTCCAACGCCGCGCTGAATCGCCGTACTTGGTCCCGGTCCGCTCCTTCGCCGACGGCGGTGGCGGCGCGGCGCGCGGCCGCCGCAACGGCCTTGTCGACCGCGGCGCGTTCGGCCTTGGTGGCGGTGTCCGCGAGAGCCGGTGCGACGAAGCCGACGAGCTCGCGGCGGCCTGAATCGCCTTCGCGTACGACGGTGGCCGCGGCCGCCACCGAGGGGTGGTCCTGCAGAGCGGCCTCGACCTCGCCCAGTTCGATGCGGTGGCCGCGGATCTTGACCTGCTGGTCGTCACGGCCCAGGAACTCGATGTCGCCGTCCGGGAGATACCGGCCCAGGTCACCGGTGCGGTACAGGCGCTGTCCGGTGCGGGGGTGGGTGAGGAAGCGGTGGGCGGTGAGTTCGGTGTCGCCGAGGTAGCCGAGGGCCACGCCCGTGCCGCCGATGTACAGCTCCCCGGCCGTCCAGTCGGGGCAGTCGTCGAGGCGGTGGTCGAGCACGTGGAAGGTCTGGTTGGTCAGGGGCTTGCCGTAGCGGATGCTGCGCGCTTCCGGGGGGACGGCGCCGATGGGGTGGAAGATCGACCAGATCGACGCTTCGGTGGCGCCGCCCAGGCTGATCAGTTCCAGCTCGGGAATCCGGGTCCGTATCTGGTCGGGCAGGCGCACCGGTATCCAGTCGCCGGACAGCAGCGCGAGGCGCAGGGAGGGCAGTTGGAGCGCGGGTTCCGACTCCAGGTAGTGGTGGAGCATCTGTATCTGGGCCGGTACCGAGTTCCAGACGGTGACCTCGTGGTCGGCCACGAGCTGGGCCCAGTGCGAGGGATCGGCGCGGCGCTCCGCGTCGGGTATCACCAGGCAGCCGCCGACCGAGAGCGGGCCGAACAGGTCGTACACGGACAGGTCGAAGCCGAGATGCGCCAGGGCCAGGACCCGGTCGTCCGGGCCGATCTTGAAGCGGCGGTTGATGTCGGCGACGGTGTTCAGAGCACCGCGGTGACTGATCATCACGCCCTTGGGCCGCCCGCTGGAACCCGAGGTGTAGATCACGTACGCGAGGTCGTCGGGATGTGTTCCCGGCTCCGGCTGCTCCTGGGTCGAGGCGGTCACCGTGTTCTTGCCGCCGACGACGAGCGTCCTGCCGTCGGGACATCGCACATCGGCGTTCCAGGGCTGGGTGAGCACCAGCCGGACTCCGGCGTCCGTGAGCATGGCAGTGCGCCGCGCGGGCGGTTGATTGGTGTCGACGGGCAGGTAGGCGGCACCGCACAGGAGGATGCCGAGGACGGCGACCACCTGCTCCGGGCCCTTGTCCATGTGTACGGCGACCACGTCACCGCGGCCGCATCCGGCGGCGGCCAGATCCGCGCGGACGGCCTGCGCCCGGTCCAGGAGCTGGCGGTAGGTGAGTGCGGCGGTGCCGCAGCGCACCGCGGTGCGGTCCGGAGTGCGCCGGGCCTGGGCGACGACATCATGGTGCAGGAGTTGGTCGGGCAGCGGGCCCGCGGTGTCGTTGACACGGCGGCGCCGTTCGCTCTGGGCCCGCGGCAGGGCGACGGGGGCGGCCTCGTCCCACATGCCGGGGTCGTCGGCGAGCCGGCCGAGGAGTGCGGCGAAGGCGGCGAACATGTCCTCCACCACCTGCTCGGGCAGGACACCCTCACGCACGTCCCAGTTGACGCTCAACGCGCCCTGCTTTTCGACGACTTGGCAGTCGATCCACACCTGGGGCGTCTGGCTGATGCCGTGGACGAAGTCGCCCTTGCCCGTCAGGTCGCCCTCGTCGACGCGCTGGTCGGTGAGTCCGACGGCGCTGGTGAAGACGATCGGCATGAGTGCGGCGCCCCGGCCCCGCCGCCGGGCCACCTCCCTGAGGACCTCCACTCCGGAGAAGAGCCGGTGGTCGATGTCGGCGTACAGCTGGGTGGCCATGGCGCGCGCACGCTGCGCGAAGGTGTCGTGCCGCGACAGGTCGACGGCGAGCAGGGACACGGAGGTGAAGTCGCCGACGAGGCGGTCGGTGTGCGGGTGCAGCGGCAGCCGGTTGAGCAGGGTGAGGTCGAGGGTGAAGCGGGGCCGGCGGCTCCACCGTCCGATGACCTCGGCGTAGCAGCCGAGTACGGCGCCGGACGCGGTGACGCCGTGCGCGGTGGCGGACCTCTTCAGCCGGGTCCAGCGTGCCGCGTCGAGGGTGGTCTCCCAGCGCCGGAACCGCGCCGGGCGGCCGGTGCGTCGGCTCGGCTCCGGGGCGCGTACGGGCAGTTCGGGTGCGGGCGGCAGTTCGTCCAGTCGCCGCATCCAGTACGAGCGGTCGGCCTGGTAGCGGACGGAGTCCCGTAGCCGGCGCTCGGCGAGGACGTAGTCCCGGAAGGTGATGTCCAGGTCGGGGAGCCGGTGGTCCGGGTCGGCGTAGAGCTGGTCGAGTTCGGCGAGGAGCAGCTGGATGCTGGCGTAGTCGGCGATGAGCAGGTCGATGGAGACGTGCAGCAGCGCCCGGTCGTCGGTGAGGGTGACGCGCAGATCGAACAGGGGCCAGACGTCGGGGGCGCGCACCTGGTGGGCGAGGTCGGCGCGTGCCGCCTCGATGGCTTGCCGGTCCTCACCGGAGTCGGCGCCGCGCATGTCGCTCACGGCGATGCGGTACTCGGGCACCTCGCGCAGGACGTGCTGGTACCCGTCGGGGTGGACGACGGAGCGGAGCGCGTCGTGGCGCCGCACCAGGGTGTTCCAGGCGGCTTGGATGCGGGCCGGGTCGAGGTCGGGGAAGGCGATCTCGACGTATCCGTGGCAGGCGACGCCGCCGTACTCGAAGGTATCGGTGCGGCCGAGGAGATAGGCGGCCTGCACATCGGTGACGGGGTAGGGCTCGTGGCGCTGCTCCGGCTGGGCCTGGGCCACCACGGCTCCGGAGGCCTGGCGCAGGGCGGCGAGCACCTCGTCCTTGGCGGCGCGCAGGGCCTTTTTGCGTTCGTCGGTCATCGCGCCCTTGGGGCCGCGGAACCGCAGCCGGCCGTCTTCCTCCCACAGGCGGATGCCGGCCTGTTCGAGTTCGGTGATCAGCTCGTCGACGCTCATATGGTGCCGTCCTCTGCCAGCTCGTCCTCAAGGTGATCGGCGTGTGCGGTGTAGGCGGTGGCGAACTCCGCGACGGTGGGTCCCTCGAAGACCTGGCCGACGGAGAGTCCGATGCCGTGCCTGGCCCGCACGATTTCCACGAACCGGGTGGCCAGCAGGCTGTCGGCGCCGAGTTCGAAGAGGTTCCGATGGCGGCCGATGTGCTCCGTGGCGAGCAGTTCGGCCCAGATCGCGGCGAACTCCGTCTCGATGGGTCCGACCGGTGGCTCACTGTCGTCGATGCCGTGCTGTTCCTGTGCGGCGAGCTCCGCGAGCGCCGTGCGGTCCACCTTGCCGTTGGCGGTGAGGGGGAAGGTGTCGAGCACGGTCACGCTGCTGGGGATGGCGCCGGGCGCGAGCCGCTCCCCGAGGAACGCGGTGAGCTCGTCCGTGTCCAGTGCGGGGTCGCGGGTGACGAGGAAGGCGGTGAGCCGGCGCTTCGTACGGTCACCGGTGGTGGTGGCGATGGCATGGTCGACGAGCGGGTGTGCTTCGAGGGCGGCCTCGACTTCGCCCAGCTCGATGCGGTGCCCGCGGACCTTGACCTGGAAGTCGATGCGGCCGAGGAACTCGAGGGTGCCGTCGGGCCAGTAGCGGCCGATGTCGCCGGTGCGGTACCAGCGGGCGCCGTGGTGGTCGACGAAACGTTCCTGGGTCAGTCCGGGGTCGCCGCGATAGCCGAGGGCGACGCCGGTGCCGCCGATCCAGAGTTCCCCGGGGACCCAGGTGGGGCAGTCGCGGCCCCGTTCGTCGACGACGCGGTACCGCTGGTTGCGCAGCGGGAAGCCGTACGGGATGGAGTGCCAGGACGGCGGGACGGTGTCGACTTCGCAGGCGTTGGACCAGACGGCGGCCTCGGTGGCGCCGCCCAGTGCCACGAAGCGGCAGTCCGGTCCGCACCAGCGGGCCACCCGTTCCGGCAGGTCCAGCCCCACCCAGTCCCCGGACACCAGCACCAGCCGCAGCTCGCCGCCCGCCCCGCTCGCGGCCGGGCCCTCGGCCACGGTGACCAGCATGTCCAGCAGGGCCGGCACCGTGTTCCACACCGTCACCCGGTGCTGTTCGACCAGTTCCAGCCAGCGCGCGGCGTCGCGGCGCTCCTCCTCCTCGATCAGCACCAGGGCTCCGCCGACGCCCAGCAGCCCGAAGATGTCGAAGACCGACAGATCGAAGTCGAGCGCGGACACCGCCAGCACCCGGTCCTGCGGCCCGACGCGGAAGCGTTCACCGATGTCGTCGAGCGTGTTGACCGCAGCGGTGTGCGACACCTCCACGCCCTTGGGCTCGCCCGTCGACCCGGACGTGAAGATCACGTACGCGGGGCTGTCGGGACGGATGCCTTCGGCCGTCGGGGCAGGGACGGGTCCGGCACCCGCCCCGGCGTCAGGATTCTTCAGTACCCGTACTCCGGACGGGGGTTGGGCCACGACCGAGGGCGCCTCGGTGAGGACCATGCGCACGCCGGCCTTCGCGTAGATACGATCCCTGCGCCGCGCCGGCTGGTCGACGCCGACGGGGACATAGGTGCAGCCGGCCCACAACACCCCCAGAACCGCGGCGATTTGACCGGGTCCTTTGGGTGCGGTCACGCCCACCGCGTCGCCCGGCTGCGCGCCCGCCTCGGCCAGGAGCCCGGCCACCGACGAGGCCCAGTGCGCCAGTTCTCCGTACGAGACTCCGCTGCCGTCGCCGCACACCAGCGCCGTACGTCCCGGGTCCCGCCGCGCCCACTGTGCGAACCCCTCGTGCAGCAGCCGCCCGCTCACCGGCCCGGCGGTGGCGTTCACCGCCTCTCGTACCGCCCGCTGTTCTTCGGGAAGCACGTCTTCCACCGGCTCGCTCCACGCCGCGCCGGAGTCCGCCAGCCTGGTCAACAGACCTTGGTACGCGGCGAACATGGCCTCCACCACGCCCTCGCAGAACAGCCCCTCCACCGCGTCCCAGTCCATGACGAGGTCGCCGCGGGATTCGTAGACCTGCTGGTCGAGCCAGACCTGCGGGGTCTGCGAGATGCCCCAGACCCGGTCGGCGAAGCGCTCGGTGCCGAAGCCGGCCAGTTCGTCGCCGACGCCCAGGGCGCTGGTGAACACCACGGGCATGGACGCTTGGGCACCGCCGGAGGCCTTGGCCAGTTCGCGCATCACCCAGACCGCCGAGACCTGCTGGTGGTCGAGGTCGCGCCAGACCTGCTCCTGCAGTCGACGGGCGGTGTCGAGCCAGGTGTCCCCGGCTCGTGGGCGGTAGGCCACGAGCAGCAGTGAAGTGAAGTCGCCCAGAATGTTGTTGATGTCGGGGTGCACTTCCCTGCGGTCGAACTGGGTGAGGTTGAGGGTGAGGTCGGAGCTGGAGCTCCAGGCGCTCAGCACCTCGCCGTAGCAGGCGAGCAGCACCGTGGAGGGGGTGAGGCCGTGTTCTCGCGCGCGCTCCTTGACGGTCTGCCAGCTGTCGGCGTCGAGGCGGGCCGACTGCCGGGTGAAGCGCGGCCGTTCGATCAGCCGCGGGTCGGTGGCCAGCGGGAGTTGCGGGCCGGGCGGCAGGTCGGCGAGGCGTTCGGTCCAGTAGCGCTGCGCGACGGCGCGTTCCTCGTCGGTGGGGCCGGCATTCAGGACGTAGTCCCGGAATCGGATGCGGACCGGTGGGAGGGCGGCGTCGGGATCCTCGTAGAGCCGTTCCAGTTCGGCGAAGAGCGTCATCATGCTGAGGCCGTCGAGGAGGATGTTGTCGAGGCTGATCGCGACCCGCGTGCGTGCTCCGGCGCGCACCGCGCGTACGTCGAACACCGGCCAGCGCAGCGGGTCGAGCACCTGGTGCGACATGGCCGCGCGCATCTCGTCGAGGAGGGTCTGCTCCTGGCCCTCGTCCGCCGTGCGCAGCGGCACGGTGAAGCGGGGGACCTCGGCGAGCACCCGCTGTGTGCCGTCGGCGGTGAATACGGTGCGCAGCATGTCGTGACGGGCTATGAGGAGGTTCCATGCCTCTTCGAAGCGGTTCAGGTCCAGGGCGATGTGCTCGAACTCGGCGTAGTAGTGGGCTCCGACGCCGCCGAGCGTGAAGTCCTGGTGCCTGCCGAACAGATACGCCTGTTGGACGTCGGTCGCCGGGAACGGGTCGTAGCGGTGCTCGGGATCGGCCGTCAGCTCAGGTGCGGGTGGTGCGGCGCCGTCGCCCACGCGCAGTCCGTCGGCGAACTCCGCGAGCACGGGCGCCGTGAACAGGCGCTGCAGGTCGGCGTCGACGGCACCCGCCGCGCGCAGTCGTGTGACCAGGCGGGTGGCGAGCAGGCTGTCGCCGCCCAGGGCGAAGAAGTCGTCGTCGCGGCTGACGCGCGGTACGTTCAACAGCTCCTGCCAGAGTTCGGCGACGAGCTGCTCCACCGGCCCTCGGGGCGGCGTGTGCGCGACGGTTCCACCTTGGAACCGGGCCATCAGGGCGCCGACCGCTTGGCGGTTGACCTTGCCGTTGGCGCTGAGCGGCAGTGCGGGGACCACCGCGAGCTGATCGGGGACCATGTAGGAGGGCAGCCGGTCGGCGGCCCACGCGCGCAGAGCAGCGGTGTCGGGCAGTGCGGGACCCGGCAGGCAGCGGGCCCGCAGCACCATGCCGTTCGTGTCGAAGGTGGCGCTCATGACGTCGGTGAGCCCGGCGGCGGTGAGCAGTTCGCCCCACTCCTTCTCGGCGAGCAGCGGGCTGCGTCGTGCGCGCCGGACGTCGTCGAGGTCCGCGTAGCCGCGTTCCAAGGGCGCGGCGGTGAGCAGGGCGAGCGGGGTGAGCCGGGTGCGTTCGCGGATGAGCAGGAGGCCGCCCGGCCGCAGCAGGGCCACGGCGGTGCGGGCTCCCGTGGTGACGTCGTGGTGGCGGTGCAGGGCGTTGTCGGCCAGGACGATCTCGAAGCGCTGGACGAGGTGTTCGGGTACGAGCTGGTCCGGCACTCGTTCGCAGGAGGAGAGGTGAGGGAGGCCGGCGCAGCGTTCGGCGGTCTCCTGGAGCATGGCGGAGGAGGAGTCGAGGGCCGTGTAGCGGAGCTGCTCGGGGCCGAGCCGGCTCAGGAGCCAGTGGGCGGCGTGGCCGCCGCGGCTGTCCAGCTCGGCCACGGAGACGGGGCGGCCCAGCTTGGCGGCCAGCGCCGCGATGTGCTGGGCGATCACGTCGAGTTCCCGCGGAGTGCCGACGTCGCTATGGGCAAGGAAGTCCGGTCGCAGCTCGGGTTCTTCCAGGAGCGCGGTGGCGGGCAGCTCGGCGCGCAGCAACTTCACCAACTCGCTTGCGCGGTGGGTGAGATGGGCGGCCGGCGCCGCGATCGGGGTGCCTGCGCACTCTTCGTACAGCCGCTCCAGACGGCCCGGGGCGCCGGTGTCCGCCATGCGGGGGCCCGCAACCCACTCGTGTCCGTCGGCGCTGAGGACGTCGCGTTCGGTGAGCCACTCCAACCACAGCCGCAGCAGGGGCCGTTGTGTCTCGGAGACGCCGAGACGACGGGCGACGGCACTGAGCGAGCGGGCGCCCGAGGCCACGTCGGCCTCGGCGAGGACGCGGCTCACGAGCAGGGTCTCGACGAGCTGGGCCTCCAGTTCGTCGGTCGCGTGGGATCGGCCGGGGGCGGGCTCGCTCAGGGTGGACGCGGTGACCGCGCGTACGGCGGCGTCCAGTTCGTCCGTCGCGGAGGAGTCGGGCAGGGAGGGTCCGCGCAGGGCCGAGGGCAGGGACGGCACTACGGCGGCGACGAGTTGACGGCTCCCCTTGTCTCCGCTGGTGGTGGCGATGGCATGGTCGATCAACGGATGTGCTTCGAGGGCGGCTTCGATCTCGCCCAGCTCGATCCGGTGTCCGCGCACCTTCACCTGGAAATCCTGCCGCCCCAGGAACTCCAGCGTCCCGTCCGGCCAGTATCGCCCCATATCTCCGGTGCGATACCAACGACGGTCCTCCCACTGCACGAATCGCTCCCGGGACAGCTCGGGATCGCCTCGATACCCCTCGGCGACCCCCGCCCCGCCGATCCACAGCTCACCCGCCACCCAGTCCGGACAGTCACGGCCCCGCTCGTCCACCACCCGGAAACACTGATTCCGCAATGGGAATCCGTACGGGACCGAACGCCACCCCTCCCGGACGACCTCGACCTCGTACGCGTTCGACCACACCGCCGCCTCGGTCGCCCCGCCCAGGGCGACGAACCGACACTCCGGCCCCCACCACGAGGCCACCCGCCCCGGCAGGTCCAAGCCCACCCAGTCCCCCGACACCAGCACCAGCCGGAGCCCGCCGGCCTCACGCTCACGACGCGAAGCCGAGGTGCCCTCGGCCACCGTCACCAGCATGTCCAGCAACGCCGGAACCGTGTTCCACACCGTGACCCGATACCGGTCCACCAGCTCCAGCCAGCGGACCGCGTCCCGCCGCTCCCCCTCCTCGACCAGCACCACGGCGCCGCCCACGCCCAGCAGGCCGAACACGTCGAACACCGACAGGTCGAAGTCCAGTGCCGACACCGCCAGCACCCGGTCCTGCGGCCCGACCTCGAACCGCTCGCACACGTCCTCGACGGTGTTCACCGCCGCGCCGTGCGACACCTCCACCCCCTTCGGCTCGCCGGTCGACCCCGACGTGAAGATCACATACGCGGTCTCGGTGTCCGCGAGCCGTACGGGGGCGGGGTGCGGGACGTCGGCGGGCAGCCGGTCGACCGCGTGGACCGTCGCGCCGGTGGTGGCGCCCAGTTCCTCGCTCAGGGCGTCGGTGGTCAGAACATGGGTGACGCCGGCCTTGCGGTGGATCTGGGCCCGGCGCTGTGCGGGCTGCTCGACGCCCACCGGCACATACGCACACCCGGCCCACAGCACGCCCAGCACGGCGGCGATCTGCCCGGGCCCCTTGGGAACCGTCACGCCCACCACGTCACCGGGAGCGATCCCGGACTCGGACAGGAGCCCCGCGACCCCCGACGCCCATCGCGCCAACTCTCCGTACGACACCTCGCGGCCGTCCCCGCACACCAGCGCGGTCCGCCCTGGTTCACGCTCCGCCCACTCCGTAAAGCCCTCATGCAGCAGGCGGCCGCTCACCTCGCCGCTGGTCGCGTTCACCGCCTCACGCACCGCCCGCTGCCCCGTCGGCAGCAGATCCCCGACCGGCTCGCTCCACACGGCGTCCGAGTCCACCAGTTCCTTCAGCAACCTCTGGTAGGCGAGGAACATCGCCTCCACGACGCCCTCGCAGAACAGCCCCTCCACGGCGTCCCAGTTGTATTGGAGGGTGCCGTCCTGCTCGGAGAGCTGGTGGTCGAGCCAGACCTGCGGGGTCTGTGAGATGCCACGGGCGGTGTCGCCGAACCGCCTGCGGAACTCCGCGCTCACCAGGTCGCCGCCGCCGAGGTTGCTGGCGAAGACCACGGGGGCCGTGATGTGCTCGGCGGGCCTGCTGCGCCCGAGGTCGCGCAGGACCTCCACGCCGGAGTAGGCGGCGTGGGCCACGTCGGCGGCCAGCTGGGTCTGCACCCTGCGGACGCGGTCCGTGAAGGGCTGGGAGTCGGAGGCGTCCACGGTGAGCAGGATCAGGTTGGTGAAGTCGGCCACCATGCGCTCCGTGCCGGTGTCACCGCTCGCGGGCAGACGGTCGAACAGCGGCAGGTTGAGCAGGAAGCGCTGCTGGGCGCTCCAGGCCGCGAGGACCTCGCTGAACGCGGTGGCGAGGACCATCGCCGGGGTGAGACCACGCTCCCTGGCCCGCTGTTTCAGTGCGGTCCACTCCGACGCGTCCAGCTGGGCGGCCAGGCGGGTGAACCGCGGCCGGCCGACGTCCTCGGGCGCGGTGGCGAGCGGCACAAGGGGGCCTGCGGGCAGGTCCTCGATGCGGTCCTGCCAGTACGCGCGGGCTTTGCTCCGTGCTTGGTCGCGCTGGTGCTCCTGGTCAGCCAGGTACTGCGCGAAGTGGGCCGGCGGCGAGGCGGGGGCGGATTCCGGGTCGTCGTAGCAGCGGGCCAGGTCGTCCAGGATGATCTGGATGCTGAGGACGTCGGCCACGAGCAGGTCGACGCTGACGTGCAGCCGGGTGGCGCCTTCGGGGAGCAGCGTCAGCTGGATGTCGAACACCCGGCCCGCGGCGACGTCGAGCCGCTGGTGGGACAACTCCTCCCAGATCTTGTCCAGTTGAGCCGTGATCTCGTCGTCTGTCGCCTTCCTCAGGTCGTGCACGGTGAGTCCGGGCCAGGCGCCCTGCCGGGTCACCTGCTGGGTGCCGTCCTCCAGAAACCGGCTGCGGAGCATGGGGTGGCGGCTCTCCAGGGCCCGGACGGCACGCTCCAGGCGGTCCGGGTCCACCTCCGTCCCGTCGTACTCGGCGTAGAAATGGCATCCCACACCTCCGAGCCGCTGGCCGTCACGGCGGCCGATCCAGTAGGCGTGCTGCACCGGGGTGAGGGGGAAGGTCGCCTCGACGTCCACCGGTTCGCTGCGAGGTGGCGCCACGGGTACGGCGCCTTCCTGCGCGCCGAGCAGCGCCCACCACTGAGCCACGGTCGGCTGTTCGAGGAGTTCCGCGAAGGTGACCCGCAGTCCGCGCTCCTGCCAGCGGTTGACCAGTGTCATGATGCGGATCGAGTCGAGGCCGAGGCCGATCAGGTCCTCGTCGTCGGTGACGTCCTCTGCCGCAAGGCCGGTCAACTCCGCCACGTCCTCGCGCAGTTCGGCCAGGGTCAGCGCGGGCGGTGCCGGCGGTGCCGGGGTTTCCGCATCGAGGGGACGGGTGGTGGACGTGGGCCGGGTGGTGTTCGTCATTGCCGCAACTCCCGTGTCGGACAGGGGCGCTGGCCGCGTCCCCGCGGACCTCTGTGACCAGGTCGTCGGTGGTCCCGCGCGCCGGGCGCGGACACCGGTGCGGGCGGCTCGGCGTGACCGCGGGATGGTATGGATCCGGCGGCGCAAGCGCCCTGGTGAATGTGCTTTCGGGTGGATGATGTCTGCGACTCAGAGAATGGTTGAAAAGTAATCGGCCACCTCGGCCGTCTGTTCACCATTCAATCTGGGATCACATGCGCTGAGGTAGCGGGGAAAATGCGGCGCCCTGCCATGGTCAAGCCGGCCGTCCACGCATTCGGTCACATTGGCGTGCGTCGTTTCCAGATGAAGTCCGCCGGGCCATTGGCGGTTCTCTTTCATGATGCGGACGAAAGCACGGATCTCATTCTTGACCGCACGCACGGTCCGTGTCTTTCTTTCGCCCGCGTTCATGGTGTTTCCATGCATGGCATCGCACACCCAAATCACCGGGTGTCCTTTCCGCGCGACCTCGTCAACGAGCGGCGGCAGCTCATCATCGATGCGATCGGCGCCGAAACGCGTGATGAACAGCAACTTACCGTCACACGCCTCCGGGTTGAGTCTGCGGCTCAGTCGGCATGCCTGTTCCGGCGTAATACCGGGGCCGATCTTCACACCCACCGAATTGGTCACAGATTCAAGCAGCTCGACATGGCGGCCGTTCAGCGATCTGGTTCGGTGACCGATCCACGGCAGATGACCGGACGAAGCGAACCGTCCGCGTGCGCCGGTCGCGAGCAGGGGCCACTCGTAGTCGAGCAAGAGCGCTTCATGGGAGGCGTAGACATGGTCGGCCGGCGGCCGTTGTGCGCGGTACCGACGGAGCCAGGCTAGGGTGAGGGCCGCACAGTGGTAGGCGGTCAGCAGTCGCCGCGGGTCGGGGCGACGCGCCCCCGGATCGTCGAGGTCATTGACGGCGTCACCGAAGTAGCTGGTCACAAGGGTGCCGTCGGGGAGGATCTCGGTCCGTCTCGACCTGGGCTTGGCGTACTGCCCGCCCATCCTGCCGACGCGGACGACGTCGCATCCCGTCTGCGCGCGAATGGTGTCCGCGGTGCGCTCGAGGTGGGCCACCTTGTCGGCCACGACGGATGCGGTGGCGTCGGCGAAGCGCTCGGCGCAGTCGCCCATCTGCAGAAGCACCGCTTCGCGGCGCCCCACACGACTCAACTGCCGGGTCAGTGCCCGGCATTCTTCTTCAGCGACCAGCTCAGGCAGCACCGACAACTGACGCCGGACCTCACGTATTCGGTCCGGGTCCTGCCAGTCCGGCTGATGTTCTTCAGGGTCAATCGCGGCAGCGTCGGCTGCGGCGGAAGTCTTCGTATCAAGTACGGCTATCGACTGTGCAGATACGTATAGCTCTTTGAACACGCTGCGCCCCCGTGACACGTGCAGTGCGAACAGCTTTCACGCAATAAGAAGAAGTAGAACATGAAATTTCTCCTCACCCTCAGCCAGTGCACTGCGGCTTCAACGACGACCTTCCTTGCACAGTGAACAAGCGCCACTCCAGGTCTGTCAAGGGCGAATCGAAGGAGACGCCGCTCACATCACCGCCCGCCGATCACCCCCACTAAACGGAATATCATCCTCCCTCGATTCGACGGTGAGATCCCTAGGAATTCCCGGCGCGTCCTTGCTACGGTTCTGGGCATCGCCGTCACAGCCAAAGTGTGACTTCCCTGGCCGAACTACGTGCCGCGAAGAAGCTCCCCATGCCTTCAGCAGATGGGACACGGCAGATGCAAGAGCAGACCCTCAATGCGGTAAGTCTCGTGACCGGAGCCGGAGGAAGCATCGGTGCCGCGGTGGCCCGCGCACTGGCCGGCGCCGGATCCCCTGTCGCGCTCGTGGACAGCAACGGCACCGCCGTCGAGAAGCTCGCAGCGGAACTGTGCGAGTCGGGTGCGCCGGCCCTGGCGTGCCCCGCCGATGTCACCCGTGCCGCCGACGTGGACACGGCCGTCGAGCTGGCCGAGCACACCCTCGGCCCGCTCGGCATCCTGGTCAACGTCGCCGGAGTACTGCGGACCGGCGAGGTGACGGCATGCACGGAACAGGACTGGAACACGGCCATCGCCGTCAACGGCACCGGCGTCTTCCTCGCCTCCCGCGCCGCGGCCCGGCGGATGGTCCCGCGCAAGGCGGGTTCCATCGTCACGGTCGCTTCGAACGCCGCCGGGATTCCGCGCGCGGGCATGGCCGCCTACGCCGCGTCCAAGGCCGCGGCGGTCACCTTCACCAAGTGCCTGGGCCTGGAGCTGGCCGCGCACGGCATCCGCTGCAACACCGTCTGTCCCGGCTCCACCGACACCCCGATGCAGCGCTCCCTGTGGCCCGACGCGAGCGACGACAGCGGCGCGGCCCGGATCATCGCGGGCGACCCGGCGGCGTTCCGGCCCGGCATCCCACTGGGCCGGCTGGCAAGTCCCGAGGACATCGCGGACGCGGTGTGCTTCCTCGTCTCACCGCGGGCACGCCACATCACCATGCAGGACCTGTACGTCGACGGCGGAGCCACCCTGCGCGGCTGACCCGCCTCACCCAGCGACCGGGCCACGCAGCCCGCCCGGCCGAATCGGAGGAATCGTGTCCCCAGTTCAGGACAGCCGGGCCACCGGCGACACCGTCCGGTCCGACGCACGCGCGTGGAACCCCGCCGACTTCGGCCCCCAGACCTCCTTCGTCCACCGCACCCCCCAGCGGACACTGCACACCACCGGTGTCCACCGAGCCGTGCGTGTCGGGCCGGAGCTCCATGGCCTGCCGGGCCGCGCCGCGCAGCTACTGGCGACGGCCCGGCGCGACGACGCGGATGCCTCAACTCCGGGAACTCCCACGGTCATAGCGGGAGCACTCCCCTTCCACGTGGACCACTCCAGCGAGCTGTTCGTGCCGCGCACGGCCCGCTTCTCCCGCTCCACCGACGTCCGGGCCACAGCCCCGATGCCGTCGCCCGCCACCGCGTGGCGGCGGCGGTCCGTGCCCGAACCGTCCGTCTACGCCCAGGAAGTACGCCGCGTCCTGGATCAGCTCACGCCGGGACAACTCGACAAGGTGGTCCTGGCCCGCTCCCTCCACCTGACCGCGCCCACCATGATCGACATCGGGGGGCTGCTGCGCCGCCTGGCCCACCGGGATCCGCACGCGCGCACCTTCGCCGTACGTCTCCCCGGCGACAGCGCCGACGGGCACGGTCGGCGCATGCTGGTGGGCGCCAGTCCCGAACTCCTGGTCTCCACAGACGGCGAGGCCGTCGTCTCGCACCCGCTCGCCGGGTCGGCGGCGCGCTCCGCCGACCCCGCACAGGACCGGGAACGGGCCGACGCGCTCCGGCGGTCCACGAAGGACGCCCACGAGCACGCCATCGTCGTGGAGGCCATCACGGACGTACTGCAGCCCTACTGCCGGAAGCTGTCCGTGCCACGGCAGCCCTCCCTCTTGCGCACCGCCTCCATGTGGCACCTCGGCACACGGATCAGCGGTGAGCTCCGCGATTCCGGGACCAGCGCGCTCGAACTGGCCGTCGCACTCCATCCGACGCCCGCCGTATGCGGCTGGCCAACGGCCCGCGCACAGGCCGTCATCGACGAGACGGAGCCCTTCGACCGGGGCTTCTACAGCGGCGCGGTCGGCTGGTGCGACACGAACGGGGACGGGGAGTGGGCCGTCGCACTGCGCTGCGCCGAGATAGCGGGCGACGCGGCACGGCTCTTCGCCGGCGCCGGAATCGTGCCCGGCTCCGACCCCGGGGCCGAACTGGCCGAGACATCGGCCAAGTTACGTACGGTCTTGTCAGCTCTCGGGATAGAGGAGGAAACCTGAGTGGACACGTCCATGCATCCCGCCGAGCCCGGAAACCCCACCGACCTCGTACCACCCACCGATCCCCCGCGCCCGGCCGATGACGAGGCGGCCACACTCGCCCGGCTGCGAGCCGACTGCCCCACCTGGCCCGAGAGTTTCGCCGCCCGTTACCGGGACGCAGGCCACTGGCGCGGCGAGACCTTCGGCCGGATGCTCCGCGAACGGGCCATGCAGTACGGCGACCGGGTCGCGGTGACCGGTGGCGCGACCTCCCTCACCTACGCCGAACTGGACACACGGGCCGACCGAGTGGCCGCCGGTCTCCACCGGCTCGGTCTGCGGCGCGGCGACCGGGTCGTCCTGCATCTGCCCAATGTCCCGGCATTCTTCGAGACGCTCTTCGGGCTCTTCCGTCTCGGCGCGCTCCCGGTGTTCGCGCTGCCCGCTCACCGGCGTGCCGAGATCACCCATCTGTGCCGCGCCACGGACGCGCGCGGCTATGTCGGCCCGGACCGGCAGGGCGGCTTCGACCACCGGGACCTGGCCACCGAGCTGCTCGACGAGGTGCCGAGCCTGCGCCATGTGCTCATCGACGGCGAGCCGGGGCCCTTCCACGCCCTCGACACCCTGCGCCACGGCCCCTCGACGGGCCTCCCCGCCGGTCCCGAGCCGCACGACATCGCCTTCCTCCAACTGTCCGGCGGCAGCACCGGTTTACCGAAGCTCATCCCCCGCACCCACGACGACTACCTGTACAGCGTGCGGGCCAGCGCGGAGATCTGCGGACTCGACGCGAGCAGCGTGTACCTGGCGGTCCTTCCGGTCTCGCACAACTTCCCGCTGAGCTCGCCGGGAGTGCTCGGCGCGCTGTACGCGGGCTCGCGCATCGTCCTGTCCACCGACCCCAGCCCCGATGCCGCCCTTCCGCTGATCGAGGCCGAGGGCGTCACGATCACCGCGGTGGTCCCGCCCCTGGCCAGGATCTGGGCACAGGCCCCGGCCCGCACCCGGCACGACCTGTCGAGTCTGCGCACGCTCCAGGTGGGCGGCGCCGCCCTGGGTGTGGAGGCCGCGCGCCAGGTCGACGAGGCGTTCGGCCATACGCTGCAGCAGGTCTTCGGCATGGCCGAGGGGCTGGTCAACTACACCCGGCTCGACGACCCGAGGGAACTGGTCCTCAGCACACAGGGCCGGCCGATCTCGCCCGACGACGAGATCCGGATCGTCGACGACGAGGACCGGGACGTACCGGCCGGCACCGCGGGCCACCTGCTCACGCGCGGCCCGTACACCATCCGCGGCTACTACCGCGCGGAACGGCACAACGCGTCCGCCTTCACCGAGGACGGTTTCTACCGCACCGGTGACATCGTGCGCAGAACCGCGGAGGGCCATCTCGTGGTGGTCGGCCGGGAGAAGGACCAGATCAACCGGGGCGGCGAGAAAATAGCCTCCGAGGAGGTCGAGGACCACCTGATCGCGCACCCAGGCGTGCGGGACGCCGTGGTCGTCGCGATCCCCGACGCCTTCCTCGGCGAGCGCTCCTGCGCCGTGATCGTCCCCTCCGGCGAACCCCCCACCACCCGCCAACTCGCCGCCTTCCTGGGGGAACGGGGCGTGGCCGCGTACAAAGTCCCCGATCTCGTACGCGTGGTGACCGAGTTTCCGCACACCGCCGTGGGCAAGGTCGGCAAGCGGCACATCCGCCGTGTCCTCGCCGCCCAACTGCGCGAGGGCGGGCCGACGGTGAGCGAATCCTGAGGTACCGCCGTTCGAATCCTTACTACCGGCCTACGAATCCGTCTCCTTACTACCGGCCTACGAATCCGAGGCACACTCCCCCGACGCACGGAGAGACCCGTGGCGCTTCCGTCCATCCCCTCCTATCCACTGCCCACCCCCTCCGGCCTGCCCACCAACCGGGTGTCCTGGCGGCCCGATCCCGGCCGTGCCGCCCTGCTCATCCATGACATGCAGAACCACTTCCTGGATGCCTTCACCTCGGGCGCTCCTCCACTGCCCGAACTCATCAGGAACATCGCGGCCCTGCGGGAGGACTGTCGTCGGTCCGGTGTCCCCGTGCTCTACTCGGCACAGCCCGGCGGGCAGAGCCCGAAGGAGCGCGGTCTGCTGCAGGACATGTGGGGGCCGGGTATCGGCACCGACCCCGCCGCCGCGATCGTCGACGAACTCGCCCCCGAGCCGGGCGATGTGGTCCTGACGAAGCGCCGCTACAGCGCGTTCCACGGGACTGGACTCGCCGAAGCCCTCGACCGCCGGGGCCGGGACCAGCTGATCATCTGCGGCGTCTACGCGCACATCGGCTGTCTGATGACGGCATGCGAGGCGTTCAGCCGGGACATCCAGCCCTTTCTCGTCGCCGACGCACTCGGCGACTTCTCGGCGGGGCAGCACAGCATGGCCCTGGAGTACGTGGCTTCGCGGTGCGGTGTGGTGACACACCGGGCCGAGCTCGCCGCGCAGTTCGCCGACGCGTGGGCCAGACTCTGAGTATCGGCACGAGAATCCACTCCCCCCACGCAAAGGACCGAGGTGCCTCCATGGCCGAAGCCGAGGACGTACGGACGCTCGCACTCGCCCTGCCCGCTACAGAGGAGCGCGTCACCTGGAACCAGCCGACGTTCCGGGTGAGCGGAAAGATCTTCGCCTGGATCACCGAAGACGAGCTCTGTGCCGGAGTGAAGGTCGACGGCAAGGAAGAACGCGACGAGCTCGTCGCGTCCGCGCCGGAGACCTTCTTCTACACCGATCACGACTCCCGCTACAACGTCGTGCAGCTCCGCCTGAACCGGATCGACCTCGGCGAGCTGGACGAACTGGTACGAGCCGCGTGGCGGGCGGCCGCGCCCAAGCGCCTGTTGAACGAACTCGATCAGGACGGTCAGTGAGGTTTTCTCTGGTCAGGGTCCGACTCGCGAGTCAAACGGGCGAGGTAGGCGTCCAGGGGCTGAACACGTCCCGGGAGGGCTTCTCGAAGGTTCCACCAGCGGATGGCCGCGATCTCCTCGTTGGCCTGGAAGTCCCGGACAATGGTGGTGCGGCCCGCGAACAATGCTGCGTACTCGGCTCGCTGATCGGGAGCCAGTTCGAAGCCCGCGTAGCCGATGAACCGCAAGGGTCCATCGGGCTTCTGACCGCTCTCCTCCAGCAACTCGCGTACGGCCGCCTGGCGTGGGGATTCACCATCCTCCACACGCCCGCCGGGTAGTTCCCAGCCCTGGCGCCATCGGTCGAAGACCATGAGGACGCTGTCGTCGTGCCAGACGGCGACCAACGCCGCAGGCAGCGGCGCGTCACGCGGTGGCGCCCCTTCAGCCCCGGGCGCAAAGGAGATCAAGGCGTTTCCGCGATCATCGACCACGAGCGATGGCACCTCAGGATGTGGCACCTCGCTATGATTCCCAGCCCCTCGCCGGAACTCTCCACTCCGACGACGGATGAGACGCCGCGACGTGGGTGAACGAGGCTTTCGCATAACCGACCAGAGGCCGTATCCGGTCTTCGGGCACTTGGCCTCTCTGGTTTGCACGGCAGCGGCGGAGGGAGCCAGCACGATGACGGACAACGGGCGTGTGCGCACCCGGGCGACATACTGGCTCAGGTCTTCCCCAAGGACGACGTCCTGGACGATCGCGGTCCATCCGTGGCGCGCGCACTCGTCGGCCACGAGTGCCGAAAGCCGGTAGCGCAGTTCCAGCTGAGCCCTGGCCTCGAGGGTCTCCTCGGGCAGCAGCTCCTCCCGGCCGGAGACCATCATCCGCCGGAAGATGTCACCACGCACGTGCGCGGCCCGGGGCAGCCGCCTGGCCAGGAGGTCGGCCACGGTGGACTTCCCCGCCGCCATCACGCCGGTGATCAGGACGACACCCCGAAGGGTTCCCGGGCCCTGGGGCCGTTCCGCCTGGCCGTGCTGGTGCTGCGCGGTTCCGTGCCCGCAGCCCGAGCGACATCCACGAAGCCTTCCTCAAGCTCGCCTGCTGCCTGATCACCCACCGGCGGCTCCGTTCACTGTGTTGCCGTTGTCAGCCGATGAGGGCCTGGGTGATCTGCCTGGTGGTCTGCACGGCGACCCGGGGGTTGACGGCGGCGTAGGAGGTGTAGGCGTTCAGGCCAGTGGCCAGGGCCCAGCCGCGGCCCCGCATCCAGGTGGCGTCGTCCACATCGAGGGCGTCGCGGAAGACGGCGCGGCTATCGGCAGACATCAGCGTGAAAGCGATCATCAGGTCACAGGCCGGGTCACCGGTGCCGAGCCCGCCGAAGTCGATGACGGCGCTGAGGCGGCCGTCGACGGTCAGCAGGTTGCCCGTGTGGAAGTCGCCGTGAAACCACACCGGAGAGCGGTCCCATCCGGGGGCACCCAGCGCCGCGTCCCACAGTTCGGTCATCGCTGTTGCGTCGAACACGCCGTCGACCTCGGCGATGGCGACCCGCGTCGCACGGTCCCGGTCGGACAACGGATGGCCGGTGAGGTCTTCCCGGGTGTTCTCGGCGGGGATGTCCTCGGGTGCGAACTGCTGCAAGGCAGCCAAGAACTGAGCCAGTTCAACGGCGGCCGTGGAGGAACCGGCCAGGGCCTCGACGGTCGCCACCTCCCCGTCCAGCCAGCGTGACACCGCCCACGGCCACGGATAGCCGAAGTCGGGTTCGCCCACCCCCGCCGGTACCGGGATGGCCAGGGGAAGGTGCGGGGCGAGCCGGGGCAGCCACTGGAATTCCTTCCTGGCCTGCCCGATGGCTCCGGCATGGCGGGGCAGCCGGACGGACAGCTCCTCACCCAGCCGGTAGATCACATGGTCAGAGCCGGCGGGGTCGAGCAGCTTCAGGGGCAGCCCCGCCCACTGCGGGAACTGAGTGTCGACCAGGCGCCTGACCAGAGCACCATCGATCTGCGGGCGGGCGTCCGCAGTTCTCACGGTCACCAAGAGCAACTCCTGTGGCCGGCCCGCTCCGAGCGACGGGCAGTCGGAGCCATCACAGTGGTTCGCGGCCCCACCTGTCGACCGAGTTTGCAACGCACGGCAACGTCATCGGAGCGTGGCCGGCATCCCGGCATCACAGGCACTGAAGGCTCGTAACACGATCTTGTCGACGGCGACGCGTTGGACCGGGCGGTGGGCCGTTGGCCGGCCGACCGGCGTTCCGGTGCCGGCGGTCGGCTGCGCGGACTGGCGGTCGACGGCAAGAGAGCACCACTCACCGGGCTGATCGACCGTTTCGAGATCGCCAGGATGCAGAAGCACTTCCTCGGACCGTGAGTGCATGTATGGGCGGCAGTCGGCCGGATACTCGTTCGGAATGGTACGGACGTTGAAGCGGCATGGAAGGCACAGCGCGGCCGGCCAGAAGGCCGAGACCGTGCGGGCACCTGAGGCCGGGCCGGATGAGCAGGTGGAGCGGCAGGCGCCGGACAAGCCGACGGACCTGCCCAAGCGCTCCTGGGGGGCGGTGCTGAAAGGCACCTTGAAGGAGTTCAAGAAGGACGAGCTGGCCGACCGGGCGGCGGCGCTGACCTACTACGGGATCCTGGCGCTGTTCCCGGCTCTGCTGGCGTTGATCTCGCTGCTCGGGGTCGTTGGGCAGTCGGCGTCGCAGCAGGTGCTGGACAACATCCAGAACCTGGCCCCGGGCGCGGCGCGGGATGTCCTGAGCAGTGCGGTGCAGCAGATGCAGGGCAACGCCGGGATCGGTTCGGTCATGGCGATCGTCGGTCTGCTGCTCGCGGTGTGGTCGGCCTCCGGCTATGTCGCCGCGTTCATCAGGTCCGCCAACGCGGTCTACGACGTCCCGGAGGGCCGGCCGGTGTGGAAGGTACTGCCCGTCCGCGTCGGTGTGACGGTTGTCCTGATGGTCCTGGCCGTGGTCAGCGCGGTGATCGTCGTGTTCACCGGTGGCCTGGCCGAGCAGCTCGGCTCCGCTCTGGGTGTCGGCGACACGGCGCTTACGGTGTGGTCGATCGCGAAGTGGCCGGTGCTGGCGGTCCTGGTCACCACCATGATCGCGATTCTGTACTGGGCGACGCCGAACGCGAGGGTGCGCGGGTTCCGCTGGATCACCCCGGGCAGTTTCCTGGCACTGGTGATCTGGATGATCGCCTCGGCCGGGTTCGCGTTGTATGTGGCGAACTTCGCCTCGTACAACAAGACCTACGGCACCTTCGCGGGCGTGATCATCTTCCTGGTGTGGCTGTGGATCACGAATCTGGCGATCCTGCTGGGCCTCGAATGCGACGCGGAGCTGGCCCGCCAGCGCGCGGTGGCGGGCGGCCAGCCGGCCGAGGAGGAGCCGTACGTACAGCCGCGCGACACCCGCAAGTGGGACGAGGAGGATCGCCGCCGTCTTGGATCCTGAGGTGGTGGGCACCGGTGTGACCTGGCCCTGAACGGGAAGTCGGCTGGTCATGGGGACGATGGCGGATCTTCACGATGGGGACCGCCGGCTGGCCAGACGGACGATCGGGTCGGGGCCACCCTGGGTACGGCGGCTCGCGCCGGCGGTGCGGGAGGCTGCCGCTGCGGGCGCGGGTGTGACGGCCATGACGATGTCCGAGGTGCTGTCGAACGCGGTCGCCAAGAAGTTGTACCGACGGCGCCGCCCACCCCGGGAATGGATCCCGCCGGGGAACTCCGGGAGCGCCCGGACAGCTCGTCGTTCCCCTCGGGGCACACCGCCGCGGTCGTCGCCTTCGCGGGCGCCGTCGCGCCGGTCTGTCCGGCCGCCGGTGCCGCCTGTGGGCTGTCGGCGGTGGTGGTGTCCGCCGAGCGGGTGCACAGCGGTGCTCACTATCCCTCCGACGTGGCCGCCGGAGGAGTGACCGGGCCGGCCGCGGCGGCCCTGGTACGGCCGCGCCCCATCTGCCGTGGCGACGGCTGCTCTGACAGGAGGTGATGCGCGCTGACCCGGGTACCCGGACAGCCGATCAGACGGTGGAAACAGAGCCGGCCGCTCGGTCATCCGGGCAGGCCCGAGGAAGGTGAGCACTCATGACAGCAGATGGTTCCCCCCGCCCGGGCAGCGGAGCGCAGGAACCGGTGAGTGACCTGGTCCAGCGTGCCTCGCGGCAGTTGTCGCAGCTGGTCCGCGACGAGATGCGCCTGGCGCAGGCGGAGATGACCGAGAAGGGCAAGCGGTTCGGCAGGGGCGGCGGCCTGTTCGGCGGCGCCGGGCTGATGGGCGTGCTGACCCTGCAAGCACTGGTGGCCACCGTGATCGCCGCTCTGTCGCTCGCCATGGATGTGTGGGTGGCGGCTCTGATCGTCACCGGCGTCCTGGCCGCCGTCACCGCGCTGATGGCGGCGCTCGGGAAGCGACAGATCGGCAAGGCATCCCCGCCGAGGCCCGAGCAGACCATGGAGAGCGTCAAGGCCGACATGGCCGAGATCAAGGAGAAGGCACACCGATGACCCCCGACAAGCCGAACAAGGGCGACAAGGCAGCACCTTCCCCGGAGGAGCTGCGGGAGCAGGTCGAGGCGACCCGCGAGGAACTCGGCGAGACCGTCGAGGCGCTCGCGGCGAAGACCGACGTCAAGGCCCGCGCCCAGGAGAAGACAGCGGCCGTCAGGCACCAGGTCGCCGAGAAGACCACACAGGTCAGGACCCAGCTGAAGGACAAGGCCACGCACGCGGCCCACGCGGTGCAGGACAGGACCGCCGAACCGGTGCGCGCCAAGGCCGCCGCGGCCACGGAGCAGGTCCACGACAAGGCCGCGCACGTCGCGGAGCTGGCCCGGGACAAAGCCCCGGAACCGGTACGTGAGAAGGCCGGCCAGGGCATGCGGGTGGCCCGCGCCAACCGCACTCCGCTGCTCGCGGCGGCCGGTGCGCTCATCGCGGTACTGCTCATCCGCCGCTCGCGGAGGCGCCGATGAAAGCGTCGAAAGTCGCTTACAAGCCGGTCGGCATGGCCATGGGCGCCCGAGCGATCTTCGCCGGTGTGAAAGCCGTCGTCGACCGCGGCGGCGCCACCGCCACCCGGCGCCTGACCGGCACCTGGCCCGGCTGACCGACCGTCGGCCTCCGCCGCCAATCGATTTCCGCTACACCCACCATGAACCCCTGCCGGCGACACGCCTCCAGCTCACGCCAACCCACGCGAAACACGCAGGAAACGGCCGCTTCCTAGACTCCGGCGAATGCGCCACCTGACCGTCCTTGACGCCCCCACCGAATGGAGCCGATTCGCCGAGGGCTCCATCGAACGCCGGATGCTGCTCGCCCTGGGCGACCGGCTCGGCACCGGGCTGCGTCCGAAGCCGCTCATGCTGCCCGACGGCAGCCGTGTCGAGGTCGAGGGGATCGACGCCGAGGGCAGGGTGCTCGTCCAACTCGTCAGCAATCAGGGCGCTTACAAGCCCGCCTACCGCAACAAGGTCATGGCGGACATGTTCAAGTTGCTCTGGCTGCGCGACTCCGTGCCGACCGCCGACCGTGCCGTACTCCTGGTCACCGAGCTGATCGTGCAGGCGCTCGGCGGCTGGGTGGCACGCGCGGCGGCGGACCTCGGGATCGAGATCTACGTCTTCGACGGCAGCACGGTCGTCACTCTCGAGCGCTGAACGTAAAGCGCGCGAAACAAACCGCGACGCAGGGCCGTAACACAAGGCTCCTACGGTCAACGACACCTAAGCGGATTTCCGCGTCGCAGTCACCCGCACTCGCTACGCACGCTCTCCGACTTCCAGGATCGGGCCTTCGTGCTCGCTACATGGATGGGAGCGTGAAGGTGACTGGTACGCCAGCGCTTGAACTACGGTCGGTGCACCGGGTCTACGGATTCGGGCCGTCCGCGACGAATGCCCTGGACGACGTCTCTCTGACGGTGCCGCCCGGCCGCTTCGTCAGCCTCATCGGACCCAGCGGCTGCGGCAAGTCGACACTGCTGCGCCTCGCGGCCGGCCTCGAACAGCCCGACCGCGGCGGGGTCCAAGTGCACGGCGTCCCCCCGGCGAAGGCGTGCGCCGCCAAGATGATCGGCCTCGTGCCGCAGAGCCCGGCGCTGCTGCTGTGGCTGTCCGTGCTGCGGAACGTCACGCTGCCACAGAAGATCAACAGGGGTGCCGCCAGGCGCCGCGAGCGCATCGCCGACTTCGAAGAGCGGCAAGCCGCCCCGGACATGCGGGACCTCCTCGTCAAGGCGGGTCTCGGCGAGGCCATGCACAAGCTTCCGGCACAGCTGTCCGGCGGCATGCGGCAGCGTGCCGCGATCGTGCGTGCCTTCGGCCTGCGGCCCGACGTGCTCGTCATGGACGAGCCCTTCTCGGCCCTCGACGAATTCACCCGCGAGAGCCTGCAGGACCAACTGCTCGACCTGTGGGACGAGTTGAAGACGACGGTCCTGTTCGTCACCCACTCCGTCTCCGAGGCCGTACGACTCTCGGACACCGTGGTCGTCATGGCACCTCGCCCCGGCCGCATCGTGGAGACCATCGACGTCGACCTGCCCCGGCCGCGCGGCGATCGCCTGTTCGGGGAACGTCACTTCCACGAGTACGAGGACCTGATCCGGGACCGACTGCGCCGTGCCTGGCACGGCGAGGCCGCGTGAGTGGGGTGCGAGAGATGACCGTGACCGACGAACGCACCAGCACCACCCTCGCGAACGAGACGAAGACGCCCACCGAACCGTCGCGCTTCAGCCTCAAGCACCCGAGGTCCCGGATCGCATGGATCCGCCCCTCCGCGTGGCTGCCCCTGACCGTGATGCTGGCGTTCCTCGCCGTGCTGTGGCAGTGGGGAGCCGACGAGCTGCCGTACCTGCTGCCGCCGCTGCCGAAGATCGGCAGCTCACTCGCCACCCAGTTCGGCTACTACGTCGACAACGCCCTGATCACCATGGGTGAGGCGACGGCCGGCCTCGCGATCGGGTTCGTCGGAGCGTTCGTCCTGGCGGTGCTGACCAGCGAACTCCCCCTGGTGCGCCGGGCCGTCATGCCGATCGCCGTCGTCCTCAACGTCACCCCGCTCGTGGCGATCGCACCGGCGCTGGTCGTGGCCTTCGGCTTCGGCCCGCTGCCCAAACTCCTCATCGCCGGCCTGATCTGCTTCTTCCCGATCCTCATCAACACCGCGGCCGGCCTGCGGTCCGTGCCGCAGCAGGTGCTGCAGGTGTACCGGACGATGGATGCCGGCCGTATCGAGCTGCTGTGGCACGTGCGCATCCCCAACGCGCTGCCGTTCCTGTTCGCGGCGCTGCGCATCGTCTTCCCGCTGTCGATCGTCGGCGCCGTGGTGGCCGAGATGTCGGCGTCGGGGTCGACCGGCGGCCTCGGCACCGCGATCAGCGTGGCCTCGTCCATGAACCAGCTGCCGGTCGTATACGCCTCGATCCTCGTCCTCGCGGTCATGGGCGTGCTGCTGCTCCTCGCCGTGACGCTGGTCGAACGCCGCGTACTCCACTGGCACGACAGCGCGCACAACTGACTCGGCTTCCCCTCACCGCGCCCGAGGCCGCCATGGCCGGGCGCTCGGCGACCCACGCCCTCTTCCGCACCGTTCCCCGGCGGCCATCGCCAGTTTGGAGTCACCCATGCAGCAACGTCTCTTCACATCCGCCCTCGCCGCCCTCGTCCTGACGGTCGGCGTCACGGGCTGCGGTTCGGATTCCGCCGACAGCGCCTCGGCGGGCTCGGAAGGTTCCGCGATCTCCGCCGGCCGCTGCGCCGAGAACAAGGCCACCGGCAAGATCACCTACCTGTCGGGCTACCAGTACCAGTCGTCGGTGTCGATCCTGGAGTACATCGCCGCGAGCAAGCTCGGCTACTTCAAGGACCTCTGCCTCGACGTCACCCTCAAGCCCGGCACCGGCGACACGGCGCAGAACACCAAACTGCTGGCCAGCGGCCAGGCGACCGTGAGTCCGGTCTCCGAGCAGGACGTCATCCAGGCCCGGGCCAACGGCATCGACATCACGGGCGTCTCCTCGTACTCGGACGCCGGAGTGGAGATCCTGATGACCAACAAGGACATCACCAAGCTGACCCAGCTCGACGGCAAGGTCGTCGGCCACAAGGGCTACGTACCCGCCACCGTCAGGGCGATGATGGTCAAGGCCGGAGTCGAGTGGGACTCGCTCAAGCTGGTCAAGCAGGGTTACGACCCCTCCGTACTGCCCCGCAAGCAGGGCGGCCTCGAAGCGCTCACCGGGTTCGTCTCCAACGAGCCCAACCAGCTCAAGGCAGCCGGCGACGACGTCACCGTGTGGAAGCCCGTCGACTACGACGTCCCGAGCTCGCTCGGCGCGATGGCCGTGAACCCCGCCTTCGCCAAGGCGCACCCGCACGCCGTGGAGGACATCCTGCGCGCCGCACTGCATGCCTACGACTACTGCTCGGCCGGCGAGCAGCACATCACCGAGTGCGTCGGATACGCCGCCGAGCTGGCCGGACCGACGTACGACAAAAAACTGAACGCGACCATCTGGAAGACCGAGACGCAGGTCGCCAAGGACAATCCGACACCCGGGCAACCGCTCGGCGGCATCGATCTCGACAACGTTACCGGGCTCGTCGACATGCTGCACCAGTTCCGGGTCGTGCCCGACAGCGTCACCGCCGACCAGGCCAAGGGGTGGTTCGACACCTCCTTCGTCAAGAACGTCCACACCGCCGACAAGCTCGTCTGGCCAGCACCGTAGCCCGCAGGAATCTCACGGAAAGGCGCACGCACATGCCCGCGAAGGAATACGGAATCTTCCTCCCCATCGGGAACGGCGGATGGATGCTCTCCACGACCGCCCCGCATACCGAGGCGAGTTACGAGTGGAACAAGCGAGCCGCTCTGCACGCGGAGAACATCGGCCTCGACTTCGTCATGTCGATGGCGAAGTGGCGCGGCTTCGGCGGCAGCACCGACCACTGGGGCCGTTCGCTCGAGTCGATGACGATGATGGCGGCGCTCGCCGAGGCGACCAGCCGGGTCAAGATCTGGGCGACCCTGCACGCGAATGTCCACAACCCGGCCATCGCCGCGAAGATGTTCACCACGCTCCAGGACATCTCCGGCGGCCGAGCCGGCATGAACATCGTCAACGGCTCCTACGCGGGCGAGTTCGAGCAGTTCGGGCAGTGGGACCCGGAGCTGAGCCACGCGGACCGCTACCGGATGACGGAACTGTGGACGGAGGCGGTCACCCGGCTGTGGACCGAGGACTCCGTCACCATGCGCACGCCGTACTTCGACCTCGTCGACTGCGAGTCCCGCCCGCATCCTGCTGTCCGCCCGACCCTGATCAACGCGGGCAGATCGGAGGAGGCCCGGCGCTTCCAGGCCAAGTACGCGGACGGCGCCTTCCTCGCCGCCGAGAGCCTCGACGAGATGCGGATGCTGTCGGCGGACGTCCATGGCCGGGCGAAGGCGGTCGGCCGTGTCTGCAAGACGTATTCGATGCTCACCGTCGTCCAGGACGAGACCGACGAACTGGCCGCCAAGAAGGTGAGGGAGTGGGGCGCGGGCCTCGACCGCGAGGCGCTCGCCCATATGCGCCACACCTGGGGCATCCCCGAGGACCAGGCCCGGGCGTGGGCCGACGGTGCGGACGGCGAGGCCGCGTTCCAGACCCCGTATGTCGCGGGATCGGCGCGGACGGTCACCGAGCACATCGAGTACATCGTGCGCGAGGCCGACCTCGACGGACTCATGCTGATCTTCCCGGAGTACGACGAGGACATGCTGCTGTTCGGCGAGACCGTCCTGCCGGCGCTGCGCGCCCGGGACGAGGTGGCGGCCTGATGTCCGACCTTCGTGACAGACAACTAGCCCACCTCACCCGCCCCGGCAGCAGTCCCGCGCTCGTCGTCGTCGACGTACAACGCGACTTCGCCGACCCCGACCGCCTAACGGAATACGGCCTCAAGGAAGCCGAGTTGACGGCGCTCGACCAGGCCATCACCCGTATCGGCGGCCTCGTCGACGCCGCACGTATGGCTCAAGTGCCGGTCCTCTGGGTCGAGTTGGGCAGTGATCCCGCCCGGCCGTGGCGGTCGAGCAACTGGCTGCGCGGAGGTGACTACGATGCGCCCATGAGCCCGGCCGAGCCGTGCGTTCTCGGGACGCCGGGGGCCGAGTGGTACCGCATGCGGCCGGCCGAGGGCGAACTACGCGTGGTCAAGCGCGGATACAGCGGCTTCCTCGGCACCGATCTCGACGCACGGCTGCGCGCGGCGGGCTGCGACTGGCTCACGATCGTGGGCCTGACGAGCGAGTGCTGTGTCGACGCGACCGCCCAGGACGCCGTGCAACTCGACTGGCCCGTGGTCGTCCCCCGGGACGCGACCGCCGCCTACGACCTGAATGTCAACGCCGCGGCCCTCCATCAGTTGGGACTCAACGTGGCCCTGCTCAGCGATGCCGACGAAGTCGTCGAGCTGTGGAAGAGGAGCGCGCGGTGAAGGGCATGCACATCGGCTACGACCTCTCCTTCACCCACACCGAGGGCGCGTGGGCCCGCCAGGGCTCCTGGGTCGGCCAGGACTTCCCCGACGTACGCATGTACATGGAACTGGCGCGGACCGCCGAGCGAGCCGGCGTCGGCTTGCTGTTCTTCGGCGACGGCAGCGGCATCCCCAGCACATGGCGGGGCAGCATCGAACCGGCCGTGGAGTGGGGCATCCAGTGGCCGCGTCACGACATGTCGCCGGTCATCGCGGCGATGTCCACCGTGACCGAGAAGGTCGGCTTCGGTCTGACGTACTCCTCGACGTTCCTGCACCCCTTCTACGTCGCCCGGCTGCTGAACTCTCTCGACCACGTGACCGGCGGGCGCATCGCCTTCAACGTGGTCGCCTCGACCCGCGGCGCGGACGCGGCGAATTACGGCTTCGGCGAGCTGATGGACCACGACCTGCGCTACGAGCGGATGGAGGAGTTCATCGCGGTCTGCCGGGCGCTGTGGGACTCGGTGGCACCCGACGCCATCGTGCGCGACCGGGACACGGGCCGGTTCGCCGACCCCGCGAAAGTGCACCCGATCGACCACGAGGGGCGCTTCTTCACCGTCAAGGGCCCGCTGGCGTCGGTACCCAGTCCGCAGCATCACCCGCTCATCGTGCAGGCGGGCAACTCGCCCCGGGGCATCGCCGCGTCGGCCCGGTTCGCCGATCTCGTCTTCGGCTTCGGCGGCAGCCTCGGGGGCCAGCAGCGTCACCGCAAACTGCTCGACGAGGCACTCCTCGCCGAAGGGCGGGACCCGGCGCATGTCGGCATCCTCTGGGCCACGCAGGTCATCGTCGGCCGTACGACGGCCGAGGCGCGGGCACGGCGCGACTCGGTGCACGAGTTCTGGAACGAGGAGGCCGTCGCCACCTACCTGTCGCACAACATCGGCTACGACCTCTCGAAACTGCCGCGGTCCTTCCGCCTGGCCGAGGTGCGCGACGCGATCGTCGCGGCCAACGCGAGTCCGGCAGGTCTCATCGGCTCGCTCATCGTGGAGTTCGGCGCGGACCACACGATGAGCCGCGACGAGTTCTTCGCGCACGGCCGCGAGCGCGCGACGGGCCTCGACCACAGCATCGTCGGCGACCCCGCCACCGTCGCCGACGCGCTGGAGGAGAACTTCGCCGCGACCGGATCACGCGGCGGCTACATGTTCTCCAGCCCACTGGCCATGCCCTCGGGCTTCACCGGGATCAGCGAGCTGCTCCTGCCCGAACTGCGCCGCCGCGGCGCGCTCGCGCCGGCCTACCCCGGCGGCACGCTGCGCGAGAACCTGGCGGTGTGAGATGACCGGAGCGAGCGAGCGCCGCCACTGGCTGGCCCTCGGCAGCCTGTGCGCGGGGTTCTTCATGCTCCTGCTGGACAGCACGATCACCTCGGTCGCGCTGCCCGCACTGATCACCGGCCTCCACACCACCGAGACCCTCGCCATCTGGGTCAACAGCAGCTATCTCATCGCCTACGCGGTACCCCTGATCATCGCGGGCCGGCTGGGCGACCGCTACGGCCACCGCCGCATCCACCTGCTCGGACTCGCGGCCTTCACGCTCGGATCACTCCTGTGCGCGCTGGCCCCCACCATCACGGCCCTCATCGGATGGCGGGTCGCCCAGGGCATCGGTGCCGCGCTGATGACGCCGCAGTGCCTCACCCTCATCAAGGCGCTGTTCCAGCCGCCTCGCCTCGCCGTCGCGCTCGGCACCTGGGGCGCGGTCGGCGGAGCCGCGGTGGCCGCCGGACCGCTGCTCGGCGGGCTGCTGGTCGCCGTCGGCGGCTGGCCCGCGGTGTTCTGGGTCAACGTCCCGATCGGCGTCGCGGCGATGGCCGCGGTGGCCGCGTTCGTACCCGACCTGCCCCGCCAGAAGGAGGCCATCCCGGTGTGGGCGATCTGCGCGAACGCGACCGGCGTCGGCGCGCTCGCGCTCGGCATCCAGGGCACGGACGACGCAAGCGCCGACGCGTGGGGCGTACCGCGCTGGCTGCTCGCTGTCGGCGGCGCGCTGGTCGTCGCGGCCGTCGTCTGGCTGCAGCGTCGCGACGGGCAGCGCGCGCTCGTGCCGATCGCGTTGCTGCACAGCCGCGGGTTCGTCACCGCGGCCTGGGGTGGCGCCGCCGCGGCCTTCTGCGCGGGCTCGGCCATGATCCCCCTGATGCTCTACCTCCAGCAGGAGCGCGGGCTCACCCCCGGCGCGGCGGCCCTAACCCTCGTACCCATGGGAGTGCTGTGCCTGCTCGGCGCTCCGGTGTCGGCCCGGCTCAACAACGGGATCGGCTCGCGCGCGGTCGCCGTCATCGGCTCGTCCGCGCTCGTCCTGTCCATCGGAGCATCGGCGGTACTCGTCGCGGCCAACGCACCGATCCTCGCCCTGACCGCTGCCTTCGCCGTGTACGGAGTGGCCAACTCGTTCGTCTGGTCACCCCTGTCGATCGCGGCAGTGACCTCAGTCGCCCCGGACGAGGTCGGGGCGGCGTCGGGAACCTTCAACGCCATGAAACAACTCGGCGCGGTGCTGGGCAGCGCGGCCTGTGCCGTTCTCCTGGCCGGATTCGGCTACGCCGCCACCCTCGGCGCGCTCGCCGCCGTAGGACTGCTCTGCCTCCTCGCCTCCGCGCTCCTGCGCCATGACCAGCGGGAGGCCGGCACGCCCACGGCGTCGGCCGTCGAACCCCATCTACCCACAGGAGTCGCCTGATGAAGGCTGTCGCCGTCGTCGGAAACCCCAAGCCCGGCTCACGCACCCGCGACGCCGCCGAACGCCTCGCCGCAGCCCTCGAATTGGACTGCGAGGTCATCGAAGTCACCGCGCTCGGGCCCGGCTTGCTCGCCTGGGGCGACCCGGGCGTCACCGCGGCTGTCGAGCAGGTCCGGTCCGCCGACCTCGTGATCGCGGCATCTCCCACCTACAAGGGCACCTACACCGGCCTGCTCAAACTCTTCCTGGACCAGTTCCCCACCGCGACCGGCCTCGCCGGCCAAGTGGCGCTGCCCCTCATGCTCGGCGCGGGGCCCGCGCACGCGCTCGCTCCCGAACTCACCCTCAAACCAGTACTGGTCGAACTCGGAGCGACCTGCCCCGCACAGGCCCTGTACCAACTCGACTCCACCTACACCACCGATGACTCACTCCCCCGCTGGACCGGGCGATGGAGTCGGATCGTGCTCGACGCCGCGAAGGCGAGGACCGCGCGATGACGACAATGACAGGGTTCACCTCGGACCCCGGCGACATGAAGAGGGCGTTCTCCGGGTTCCCGTCAGGAGTCGCCGCCCTCGCGGCGCGCGTCCACGGCGAGCCGACCGTCATGATCGTGTCGTCGTTCGCCGTCGGGATCTCCCATCACCCGCCCATGGTCTCCTTCGCCGCACAGCACAGCTCGACGACCTGGCCCGTGCTGTCCCGCGCACAGACCATCGGCATCTCCGTCCTGGGCGAGGAACACAGCGACAAGGCCCGCCAACTCGCCTCCCGCACCAAGGAGAGCCGCTTCGCCGGCCTCGGCACAACGGAAACAACGTCCGGCGCGATCTTCCTGGACGGCGCGCCCGTCTGGCTCGAGTGCACGGTCGAGCACAACTATCCGGCCGGCGACCACGACATCATCGTGCTGCGCGTGCTCGCCATGATGACCGACGACGACCACAATCCGATCGTCTGGCACCGTCAGACACTGAAAATGCTGGGCAGTTGAGGAGATGTTGGCGTGCCTGGCGTCCACGCGGAGGGCAACACCCAGATCGCGTCGGCGGCTGGCCCGGGGTGCTGGGCGCTTGCTGGCGCGGTGTACAGGCCGGGATAGCCTCGGAGCAACCCGGACAGGCACCCGAAGTGGGTGGTGCCCCAGGGGTCGGTGACGGCAGTGGCCTGGAACAGGGTGAGGTTGCCCCGCACCATGCCCGCCACGATTGCGATCCCCATCAGCGCGGGGAGAGGGCCGGAGACCATGGCGAACGCTGCGGTCTTGGTCCCGCCCATCGGGATCAGGACGACGGTACGTGTGGTGACGCGTGGGTGGCGGGCGAGGGCGGCGTTGGATCCCCCAGCTGGTGATCTGCGTGACGCATAGCGCGAGCAGAGCAGTGCGGGGGCCGCGACCGGTCCCCGGTTCCGGTCGCGGCGAGGTCGGCCGCAGTGGTGTCAGCAGCCGCCGGATGTGGTCGGTGCGCCGATGCCGATCTGCAGGGTGGCCGGGGCCGCGCAGCAGCCACCGCCGCCGTCGGTCTGTGCGGCGTCGGGGTCGTCGAACAGGCCCGCGCCGCCGCACACTCCCGTCTCGGGAAGGGTCAACTCGACGCGCTCGGCCGCCTCCTGGTCCCCGGCGATCGACGCGGCGACTGAACGCACCTGCTCGTAGCCGGTCATCGCGAGGAACGTGGGGGCACGGCCGTAGGACTTCATGCCGACCAGGTAGACGCCCTGCTCGGGGTGGGACAGCTCGTTGACGCCGTGCGGGTAGACCGTGCCGCAGGAGTGGACGTTGGGGTCGATGAGCGGGGCCAGTGCGGTCGGTGCCTGGAGGCGTTCGTCGAGGCCGAGGCGGACCTCGGAGAGGAAGGAGAGGTCGGGGCGGAAGCCGGTGAGGACGATGACCTCGTCGACCGGGTCGAGGCGCCGGCCGTCTTCCGCGACGAGCACCAGCCGGTCGCCGTCGCGCTCCACCGCCTCCGTACGGAATCCGGTGGCCGCGCTCGCGTGGCCCGCCTCCACAGCCGTCTTGGCACGCAGGCCGAGTGCGCCACGGGCGGGCAGCTGGTCGGCCTCGCCGCCGCCGAACGTGGACCCCGTGATCCCCCGGCGCAGGATCCACACCGCGTGTGTCCCGTCTTCCTCCTTCGCCAGGTCGGCCAGGGAGGCGAGGGCCGTGAAGGCGGACGCTCCGGAACCTACGACCGCGGTGCGCTTTCCCGCGTAACGGGCGCGTACGGCAGGGTCCTTGAGGTCCGGCACGCGATACGAGACGCGCTCGGAGGCCGCCTTCTCCCCCAGTGCGGGCAGGCCGTCGGCACCCATCGGGCCGGGTACGGCCCAGGTCCCGGAGGCGTCGACGACCGCACGCGCGGCGAGGCGCTCCTCGCGGCCGTCGGCCAGCTCAATGTGCACGGTGAAGGGCTGCCCCTCGCGGCCGGAGTCGACGATACGGTCCCGGCCCGCCCGTGCCACTCCGGTCACGCGCACGCCGTAGCGGACCCGGTCGCCCAGGACGTCGGCGAGCGGCTGGAGGTACGACTCGGCCCAGTCGCCGCCGGTGGGATACGACGCTCCGTCGGGGCGGACCCAGCCGGTCGGGGCGAGCAGCTTCTCGGCGGCCGGGTCGACGACCTCGGACCAGGGAGAGAACAGCCGCATGTGCGACCAGTCACGCACAGCGGTGCCTGCGGACGGGCCGGCCTCCAGGACCAGCGGTTCGATACCGCGCCCGACGAGATGGGCGGCGGCGGCCAAGCCGACCGGTCCGGCTCCGACGATCACGACGGGCAGCTGATCGGTGGTGGGCGTGCTCACTCGATTCCCCTTTGCTTCGACATTCGTCGATCTCTTGCACGGCAAGCATGGCACCTGATTCGATAAGCGTCAACATAGACATTCATCGAATCGGTGCGGAGATCGTGGAGCATGCTCAGGTGGCCGTCATCAGGGGCGGCCAGTCCGGGCTGGCCACAGCGCACGCCCTTCTCGGGCAGGGGCTTCGGCCGGTAGCGCTGGAGGGGGTCCGACCAAGCGGCCGGACTCTGGCCGTACACGCGCCCGGGTTCGCGAAGTCCACACCGCCGTCTACGAGTTCGTACTGCCCCTGGAGGGCCGCAGGCGACTCGCGGCGCGCGCGGTTGTCGCGACGTCCGGCGCGTTCGGCTGCGCGCATCGCCCGGCCCTACCCGGACCGGAGACCTTCACCGGCACCGTGCTGCACGACGCCGACGCCGACTACGGCACGCCCGAGCCGTTCGCCGGACTGGGGCCCCGGCCGAAGGCTCGCGGATCGTCGTGGTCGTGGTCGTGGGCGCGGGCAACTCCGCGGTGCAGATCACCGCCAAGCTTGCCGAGCCGGCCCGGCTGACGTGGTGGTCTGGCACGCCCATCCGCAAGGTTGTCGTCCGGTGAGGATGGACAATGAGCGGCATGGCGATGGTGAAAGACATCGACGTCCGGGGCATGCAGCACTGCGAGACGACGGCGCTGGGCGTGCTGCTGCGGCATGAGGGGCTCGACTTGTCCGAGCCCATGCTGTTCGGTCTCGGCTCCGGGCTGGCCTTCATCTACTGGGACAGCAAAGCCATGGGCTTTCCCTTCCTGGGAGGTCGGGTCAAGCCGTTCGAGCTCACCAGGAACCTGGCTGTCACCCTCGGGCTTGATCTGCTGATCGAGGAGACCACCTCCCCGCGCAAGGCATGGCAGAACGTGGCGGCACCCATCGACGCCGGCCGGCCGGTCGGCCTGCAACTCGACAGCTACCACCTGGACTACTTCACCACCAAGGTGCACTTCGGTGGGCACATCGTGGCCATGTACGGCTACGACGAACAGGACGCCTACCTGGTGGACACCGACCCGCAGGGCGGAGCCGTCTCCACCAGCCGCGCCGGCCTGGCCAGAGCCAGGTCCGAGCGCGGCCCGATGACCGCCAAGCACCGCTCCTTCACCATCACAGCGCCCAGCAGCCCGACGCCACCGCAGGACCGGATCATCCCCGCGATCAAGACCTGCGCCGACGCCTTCCTGAACCCGCCCATCGCGAACCTGGGCCACCGGGGCATCGAGAAGACCGCCAAGCAACTGCCGAAGTGGCTGCAGCGCAGCGACAATCCGCGCGAAGACCTGCCTCGGACCGCCGTTCTCATGGAGAGGGCCGGCACCGGCGGCGCCCTGTTCCGCAATCTCTACCGGGACTTCCTCGCCGAGTGCGCCCAACTGATCGACAGCAGCCACCTGCGCACCGGCCACGCCCTCTATACCGAGGCCGCCACCCTCTGGACACAGGTGGCCGCACTCGTCGCGACAGCAGGCGAATCCGGCGACGCGAAGCACCTCGTGCAGGCCGGCTCCATCCTCCACGAGCTCTCGCGCATCGAGCGCGATGCGATGCGGGCACTCAGCCTGCTCTAGGTTTACCGCCATGCGCGACGACATGCCTGACGAAATGCGCCGTGTTCCCTTGAGCCGGACCTTCGATGAGGACGCGGAGCTGTACGACCGGGCCAGGCCCGGGTATCCACCAGAGTTGTTCGACGACCTCACCGAGGCGGCCGGCACCGGTCGCGGCTGTCGTGTCCTGGAGGTAGGAGCGGGCACCGGCAAGGCGACCTTGCCGCTCGCCAAGCTCGGTTGCCGGATCACCGCCGTCGAGCCGGGCGCGGATATGGCCGCCGTCGCCCGGCGCAACCTGGCCGGGTTCGAAACGGTGGAGATCGTGACCGCGGATTTCGAGACCTGGCCACTGCCGGAGGAGCCGTTCGACGCGGTCGTCTCGGCGACGGCGTTCCACTGGATCGATCCGGGGGTGCGGATGGCAAAGGCCGCCGACGCGCTGCGGCCCGGTGGCGCCCTCGCCGTGGTGGCCACACAGCATGTGGCGGGTGGCAGCGAGGAGTTCTTCGTCGAGGTCCAGGACTGCTACGAGCGTTTCGATCCGGCCACCCCTCCAGGGCTGCGGCTGCCTGCAGCACAGGACGTCGACACCTCGGCTCACGCGGACGAGGTCGCACGCACCGGCCGATTCGGCCCCGTCGTCTTCCGACGTTACGAGTGGGACCTGACGTACACCACGGCAAAGTACCTGGAGGTACTGCGGACCTACTCCGGCCACCGGGCCCTGCCGCCGGACGCCAGGGAGGGACTGCTGGACGGCATCGCCGGGCTGATCGACAGGCGCTACGGAGGCCGGATCACCAAGCGGTATCTGACGGAACTGCGGGTGTCACGAACGGCCACCGATCTTCGGTAGGCGCGGCTCTGGCCCCATCTGACAGTTCGCCCCGCGCCGGACACCCCATGGGTCAGCTGTCGGCCATCTGGCCGGCAACCCATCGGACAGACGGGACGCCGCGCGAGTGGCGGGCCTGGCGGCTTCGCACCCGGCCAAGGCGTGAGGTCCCGTTCCGCTGCCCCTCGCCACCGTAGTTCGACATGTGTCAACATAGATGCATGTCGAACACGAAGGTGCTGCCGTTGCTGGAGCCGGAGGCCCCAGAGGCCGTGGCACCGTGCTGCCCGCCGCTGACCGAGCGCCCCTTCACCGCCGAAGAGGCCGAGCGGACGGCGAGGATGTTCAAGGCGCTCGGCGATCCGGTGCGGCTGCGGCTGTTCTCGCTGGTCGCCTCACACGAGGGCGGCGAGGCGTGTGTGTGCGACATCTCCGACGTCGGCGTGTCCCAGCCGACCGTCTCCCACCACCTGAAAAAGCTCAAGGAGGCCGGGCTCCTGACCTCCGAGCGGCGCGGGACGTGGGTGTACTACCGGGTCGAGCCGAGCGTGGTGGCCGCGATGGGCAACATGCTCACCGCTCGTTAGACACCGTTCCTAATAACTGAGCGGGAGTGAGTCCTGTTGACAGGCCCCATGCTCAGCCGAACCCCCCGAACGGTGTTGGGCGTTCTGGTCCACCGAGGAGCTGATCGCGATGAGTGACGGCTACCGCGAGTCGTCAGAGGCGTGAGCTGGTCTGCTCCGCGACTGCGCCCGCCGCGGCATGCGCGCCCCGGTGCTGGCCGTCGGTGACGGTGCACTCGGCTTCTGGAACGCTTTGAGCGAGGTCTTCCCCATGACCCGCCACCAGCGGTGTTGGGTTCACAAAACCGCCAACTGTCTGGACGCGGTGCCGAAGTCCGCGCAGCCGACGGCCAAGGGCGCGATCCAGGAGATCTACAACGCCGAGGACAAGGAGCACGCGGCGCGGGCGGTGGCCGCCTTCGCCAAGCAGTACGGCGCGAAGTACCCCAAGGTCGTCAGGCGGATCACCGACGGCGAGGACGAGTTGCTGGCGTTCTTCGACTACCCGGCCGAGCATTGGATCCACCTACATACGACGAGTCCTGTCGAATCGACCTTCGCCACCGTGCGACTTCGAACGAGGGTCACCAAGGGTGCCGGGAGCCGGCCGCCGCCCTGACCATGGTCTTCAAGCTCATCGAGTCCGCCCAGGCCCGCTGGCGAGCCGTGAACGCACCCCACGTCGTCGCCCTCGTCCGTGCCGGCGCACGCTTCGAACGCGGCCAGCTGGTCGAACGGCCCGAAGGAAGGGCCGCATGACCGACCCCCAGCACGACCGTGAACCCGCCGAACACCAGCGTTACGCGCACTACCTGCAGGCCCTCGATGCCGTTTCGGAGGCGGAGGAGGCCGAACTGGTGGCCGCAGTGCTGCGCGATCAGGATGAGGCGATGGCGCAAGGCGCGGTGGTTCACCACCTGGACCGCCGGGCAGCCCAGCTGCTGACCGACGCCGAGTTCACCGTCTGGGCTCACATCATGGCCGCGGTCATCGGGGACCGGGACTACCTCGCCCGCCGTCTGCGCGAGTGGACCCTGCTGAGGACCATCGCCCTGGACGAGCCATGGGCCGCCGAGGCGCTTATCACCGCATCCGACTGGTTCCAACGCACAGCCGCGACCGCGCAGATCATTACCTCGTCCGACGCCGTCAGCCTGCTCGCCGAACAGGGACGAACCCGCCGCGTCCGCAACGCGGCAAGCCGACGGATGGTACAAGTGGATCAACCACCGAACTGACTGGTGCCGCGTCAGGCAACGTTTGCGACGTTCGTCGTTGCCCCTGAGCCGACGGTAGGTGACGCGACACCGCGCATCGAAGTCGAGCGTTATGGGCACCGTTAGCGTTCGCATCGCGACGGCGTCAAAGTAGGGGCGATCGGGGCGCCGATGAGAAATGGCGCCGGCAGTGGTCTGAGTACGGTCCGGTGAACGCGGGGCGCGCATCAAGGGAGAGCAACGAGATGAGAACGCTTCGATACTCGATCAACGTCACGCTCGACGGCTGCTGCCATCACGAGGCAGGGCTCCCCCCGGACGAGGAGTCGATGCGCTATTGGACCGCTGAGATGGAGCGAGCCGATGCCCTGCTATTCGGCCGGGTCACCTACGAGATGATGGAGTCGGCGTGGCGGAAGCCGGCCACGGGCACGTGGCCTGACTGGATGGATGAGTGGCAGATCCCGTTCGCCGAGACCATCGACCGGGCGAAGAAGTACGTCGTGTCGAGCACGCTGAGCGGGGTCGATTGGAATGCCGACCTGGTGCGAGGCGACGTGGGGCAAGCGGTTCAGCGGCTCAAGCAGGAGTCAGGCGAGGGCCTGTGGGTGGGTGGCGTGACGCTCCCCCTGGCGTTGGCAGATCTGGGACTGATCGACGAGTACGAGTTCCTTGTTCAGCCGGTCCTTGCCGGACACGGGCCGACATTGCTCGCCGGTCTGCGCGAGCGCATCCAGCTCGAGCTCGTGGACCGCCATGAGTTCCGGTCGGGGGCGGTAGCCCAGCGATACCGGCCCACGCGAGCTACGGCTTGACGTGATTTGTCCTGGCACGTTGGCCGCTCCCTCGCGACGGAACGACAGCTCGGGGTCGTGTTGCCCCGAGGTGCCGGTAGCGGACAGGGCAAACGTTGCCTGACGTGGCAATAAGTGCCGTCCCGCACTGCTGGGCGAGACCCCGCCATGTCGTTCGCTGACGCGCAGTCCGGCAGGTGGGTCTCTCGGGTCAGCTCGGGTGAGGGGCCCTCAGAAACAGGGATGTGGCTGCAGTGCTGGCTGTGCCAGGCTGGCGGATCGTCCTTAAACCAGTTCGATACAGGAGTGTCTGATGACGACACCGTCCCGCCTATCTCCACTGTTGGAGCAGTTCGACTTCACACGCGAACGCCTCGCCGACCGCATGACAGGGCCGGTCATGGACAGCGGCGATGGGGCGGATACCGAGGTTGGCCCGATGACCGACGAGGAATACCTCTGGGAACCGGTGCCTGCGCGACTCCGCCTCCTACCCGCATCCCTGGCCGCCGCCCTTCACCACCATCGCGTGGCGCCTGAGCCACCTCAGCGAAATGCTGGCACTACGCGCCGACCACACCGTCGGCGGACACGCGCTGACGCGGGACGACTACCCCGTCAGCGGGGACGCCGCAGGGGCGCTCGCGGCCTTCGACGCCGGTGCCGGGGCCTGGCGGAAGGCGCTGCTGAGTGTCGACGACGCCGCGCTCGACACCGTGGGGTATTGCACCTACCCGCATGGCAGCGACTCGGAGGAGCCGTTCATCGACATCGTGTGGTGGGTCAACCAGGAATTGCTGCACCACGGGGCCGAGATCGCCATGTTGCGTGACCTCTACCGCGCCCGACCGCGCTGACCCTCGTCACCAGGGCCTTACACGGCGCGGCAGCCAGGTCTCGTTTCAGGGAAAGAACCATGCGAAGCCAAGGTGTTCTGCCTCCCGGTCCAGGAAGTGACCTCGCGTTCGGAGCGGGCAGTGGAGCCGCTCACGCACATGCGACGATCTTGGCCGTGGCTGGTGTGATCACGACATGCGAGCCCTGCTTCCCACCTCCATGAGGTTTTGGCGAGGGAGGCCGTCGAGTTCTCCGCGGCCGGTGCACAAGTGGGGTACCTGGGTGGGGTCTCCGGGCGGGGCAGGGAGGGAAGAGCCGGTTGTCCCCCATACCGCCGAGGGATCTTGACCGCTCTCATCCAGTCGAGGCGTTTGCGGCAGTCCCGGGGTCCGGCACCGCCATGGCCCAGGTCCCCATGGCCTCCAGGACGTCGCGCAGCCCCTCGCCGAGAGGGGTCAGCGCGTACTCGACGCGCGGCGGGATCTCCGCGTAGGTAGTGCGGGTGACGATGCCGTGCCGATCGAACTGGCGCAGCCGGCTGGTCAAGGTGTGCGGGCTGATGCCGGGCAGGGCCTGGCGCAGCTCGGTGAAGCGGTGGGGGCCGTGCAGCAGTTCGCGCACGATCAGGGTGGCCCACGGGCCGTTGAGCAGCGTGAGGAAGCGGGCGACGCCGCACTCGGGGAGACAGGGATCGGTCACATTTTTGACCGTACCCCATTAGTGCAGTTGAAGTAACTGGTGCATCGCATGCACTAATGGCGCCATGACCTACGTGATTCATGGCGCCACCGGCGCCCAGGGTGCCCCCGTCGTCGCCGCTCTCACCGCCGCGGGCAAGTCCGTGACCGCTCTGACCCGAAACGCCGACGCGGTCGTGGACGGCGCACAGCGCGTCGTAGCCGCCGGCTACGGCTCCACCGCGGAACTGACCGAGGCATACCGCGGCGCCGACGGGGTGTTCGTCCACCTGCCGGTGGTCTCCGAAGAGGACCGCCAGAGCTACGCACACAACATCCTCGCCGCCGTCCGCGCGGCTCGTCCGGCCCGCGTGGTGTTCTCCACCAGCGGTGCCCCGATCGACCCCGAAAGCGGCGGCGCGGGCGCAGCACTGGCCGGCGGCCTGGCGGACACCGGGGTGTCCCACGCGGTGATCACGCCCACGTTCTACCTGGAGAACCTGCTCATGCCGTACGTCCTCGACGCGGTCCGCGAGCGAGGTGTGCTGCCCTACCCGATCCGCGCCGACTTCCCCGCCTCCTGGGCGTCGCACCTGGACATCGCCGACGCCGTCGTCGCTCTCTTCGATCGCCCGGACATCACCGGCGTGGTCTCCGTCGGCCAGTACCCGGCTGTCACCGGACCGGACCTGGCCGAGGCGTTCGGCGCCCACTTCGGCAAGAACGTGGTCTTCGAGCAGATCACCCCCGAGCAGTTCCGTACCTCCGTCGCACCCCTGATCGGCGAGGGCCCCGCCGCCGACGTCGCCGGAGCCTACGCGGTCATGAGCACGCTTGCAGACCGCTCGATCGCACCGGAGAACTCCGCCCAGAAGCTGCTGGACATCACCCCGCGCACCACGGGCCAGTGGCTGGCCGACATCGGCATCTGACCGCAACCACTGCCGGCTTCGGCCGAGTTCGGCAGGCAGCACCTGGCAGACCGTCGTACTCCGTGGGCGGCCTGCCAGGTCCTCGGACCATGGCGAGCAGGTCGTTGGAGAAGTGGGTGGAGGGCAACGTCACGCTCCTGTCCGGAAGCCTGCGCAGGAGTCTGAGCAGGGAGTTCGCACTCGTCGGGATGGACAGGCGCGCGGCCAGCCGGGCGCCCGCCCGGCCTGCGAGAGCCAGCGCGGTCTTCTCCAGGGAGCGGCGCAGGAGCGGTGTGCGCCGCACGAATCGCTCGGTCAGTCCGTCCACTTGCTCGACAAACGTGCGGCGACCGCACTCCGGTGCTGGGCAGAGGAACCGTCGTACCAGCAGATCGATCACGACCTGCTTCCCGGCCGCGGCGAGGTCGGCAAGGCGTCGCCGTAACCGCCATGGACACGACCGGACACGGCGCCACAGTCGGGACAAGCCGCCTCCCGCGTCACCGTTCGCGCCGTGAGGGCTATCCCGCCGCCGTCCGTCTTGACCTCGTCCATGACCACGCAGGACAGATGGGAGAACGCCGTCGAGACGGTCGAGAACACGCTGCAGTCACACGAATGGCCATCCTTCCAGCCAGTTGTGACGCCCTGTCACCACCCAATACGAAGTGGATCAGAACCAATCCAACTGGCCGCTGACACTCCAGCCGCGACAACTGCCGCTCGGCATCCAGCTGTTGACCGTGAAGCTCGGGTACACCCCACTCACTCAGACCTGCTGAACGGAGAATGGATGATGCGCTCGGCCTCGGCTGTGGTCGCGGTCGTCACGGGTTCGACCACCAGGTGAGGGGCAGCCGGGGGCGGCGGCGTGGCCGTCGTGCGGGTCGCGCGCATCAGTGCGAGCGCGGTCAGCGGTACGAGGGTTAGCGCGGCAGCCACCGTGCCGATCAGCGGTGGCCCGGCCTGCTGCAGTGATGAGGAGAGGGCGATGCCTGCCACGGCCGAGCCGATGGCGATCCCCACGTTGGACGCCGAACTGCTCAGCGCGGAGGCCAGCGTGGGCGCGGAACCGGCGAAGCGCATGACCAGCGCGCCGAGCACAGGGGTCGCGGCGAAACCGGTCACCCCCATGACCGTGACCAGCACAACGGTCGCCACCGGGCTGGTGGAGAGAAACACCAGCAGGAGCAGGACCAGCGTGGTCGCGGCAGCGGCCGTGATGAGCGTGGCGAGTGGCCGATGGTCCCCCATGCGCCCGCCGACGGTGGTTCCCAGCAGGGCGCCCAGACCGTAGCCGGTCAGGACCAGGGGCACCGCCCACGTGGGGATCCCGGCGCGCTCGGTGAGCAGCGGCGAGATGTAGGTGTAGGTCGCCAGGACACCTCCCAGGAGCAGGACGATGGCGCTCAACACCAGCCAGACCCGGCCCTGGCGAAGCGCGGTGAACTCGGCCCGGACAGAGCGCGTTTCGCGCCGCTCCTCGTCAGGGATGAACCGGCCGATGACCGCTGCCGCGCCGGCTGACAGGGCGGCCAGCACCCAGAACGGCCCTCGCCAGTCCGACACCTGGCCCAGCCACGAGCCCAGCGGTACGCCGGCGACACTGGCCAAGGTCATTCCGCCGAGCAGCATGCCCAGGGCCCGTGAAGTCGCCGCTGGTCCCGCCGCGGTCGTCGCCACCACCGCCCCGATGCACCAGAAGGCACCTGTGGCCAGCGCGGTCACCACGCGGGCCGCGAGCACGACCGCGAAGGACGAACTGAGCGCGGCGACCGTATGGCCGAGGGCGAAGACGACGAGCGCGAGAATCAGGGTGGACCGCCGCGGCAGGCGCAGCGTCGCGATCGCCATCAACGGTGCCCCGACGATCATGCCCGCCGCGAACGCCGTGATCAGCAGGCCCGCCTGGGAGACGCTGACGTCCAGATCGTCCGCGATCTCGGGCAGCAGCCCCGCGATGACGAATTCGGTGGTGCCCATCAGAAAAGTCCCGGCGGCGAGCACCAGGACGACAAAAGGAAGCTTGCTGGACCGGTCACGGGTCAGGGGCGGCATGTGGTGGGGTTCTCTTTCAGAGCGGAGTGCGATGACCCGCGAGCGGTACGGAATACCGCACAGCCTCGCACCGGATTTCCGTTCTGTGAGGGGGTGAAATTTCTCCCTTGCCGAATGACCAGCATCTGCACTCAGCATGTGTGCAAGCAATCGCTAAAGGCTGTCCCGCAATTGATCTCTGGCTCGGCGACGGGCAGGTTTCGGCCGGAGGCGGTCGAGTGCACCTATCCGGCGAAGATGTGCTCGATGCGGGCGCGAACCTGTGGGACCGGTTGTGTTCCTCTTTCCAGGCCGGAAGTTCGGCTTGCCCGGCCGCTCGCCGGTGCGGTATCACCAGTCCGGTGCCCTGGTGGCCGCCATCGGCGATCGTCGTGGTGTGCCCACGGCGGCCTTGGCGCCGGATTCCTCCCAGCCGCGGGAGTCATGGCGATTGCCGGGCAGCGGTCGGCCGACCACGACGACCAAGCGGGTGACGGCGTCGATCACGACCTGATGGGCAGTCGAGTAGCGGTAGTTTTTGGACTGTTCGGCGATCGAATGGTTCGCGAGTGGGCACCAGGGTGCCGTCCACGATGAGCACGGTGTCCTTGCGGAACCGCCGACGAGGCTGGAGCACGCGGTCTTCCAGCGGCAGACTCCTCGGACGGCCCCGCCGCACCGCATCCGCGCCCTCCCGTCGCAACGCGGCCACCGACCTGCCGAAGCAGCGCGGGCTCAGCCCAGTGAATGGAGTTATCCAGGACGGCTCGGACGCCGTGATCACAACTGCCACAGCCCGTCATCATCGCAGGGCAAGATCGCTTCGCCTTGAACAAGACAAGATGGCGCCCGCGACTGCACGCTCCGTACCGCAATGCCGGCTCAAGCTGCGATGTCGGCTTCGGGTTGCAGTGCAGGGCCGAGCAGCAGGCCCCCGTCCAGGACGAATTCCGAGCCCGTAGCGAAAGATGCGTCCTGGGAGGTGATGAAGAGCAACAGGCGGGTGATGTCAGAGGGTTCGGCGAGCCGGGGGATGGCGAAGGGGTCGGGCGAGTAGAAGTCGGCGATGGCCGGCTGACCTGCGACGGCGGGTTCGTTGATCAGCGGGGTGGAGACGACGCCGGGGTGGATGGAGTTGACGCGGATGTTGTCCCGCCCCAGCTCCAGCGCGGCCGTCTTGGTCAGCCCTCGCACGGCCCACTTGCTGGCGGTGTAGGGGGCGTAGAAGGCCGTGCCGACGTGGGCCATGGTCGAAGCGATGTTGACGATGGTTCCGCCACCGCCCCTGCGCATCGACGGAGCCACGGCCCTGATGCCGAGGAACTGGCCGGTGACGTTGACGCTGAAGGTGTGCTCCCAGGTGCGGAGTTCGGTGTGTTCGATAGGGGCCGCCGGGTTCTGGACTCCCGCGTTGTTCACCAGGATGCTGATCGGCCCGAAGTGGCCTTCGACTTCTCGCACCACCGCCGCCCAGTCGTCCTCGCTGGCGACGTCCAGATGAACGGACAGAGCCCGATGACCGAGCTGAGCAGCGAGATCGCGGCCGGCGGCGTCGCGGCCGGCAATGACGACGTTCGCCCCCTCGGCGTGGTAGCCCTGCACATGACTGCTACCCATGCCCCCGCTGCCGCCCGTGACGATGACGGTCTGGCCCTCAAAGCGTCCCATGATGCATCCTTCCGGGCTCACATTTGTGGTGAGTCGAGTGACTCACCTTCTCTCAAGGTAAGAGCAAGGCTAGAGGTGAGTCAAGTGACTCACCTCGCGGCGAGAGGCATACTGGAGGGCATGACGGCACAGCCTTCGGAATACCACCGGCGCGTGGCAGCGCAGAAGCGGACGTCCATCATCGAGGCAGCGACGAAGCTGTTCCTCGACTCCGGCTACGACGGCACCTCGCTGGCCCGCATCGCCGAGGCGGCCGGAGTGTCGAGGGCGACTCTGTTCAAGCAGTTCACCACCAAGGCGGCCCTGTTCGAGGCGATCGTCACCGAATACTGGAAGGTCGACGACGAGGAGGCGCCCCTCCCCGAGCCAGGGAACCTCCGCGCAGGGCTTGAGACCATCGGACGCCGATACGTGGACCTTCTCACCCAGCCCGGCATGGCCGCCCTCTTCCGCATCGTCATCGCCGAGGTACCGCGCTTCCCCGAGCTCGGCGAGACGCAGTTCAAGCTCGGCAAGATGCCCTACTTCGAATCGGTCCGTCGCTACCTCGAAGCGGAAAACGCCGCTGGTGCGGCACGGCTTGACGATGCGGAGGTGGCGGCGACCCAGTTCCTCGGAATGATCTCCAACTTCGTGTTCTGGCCGCGGATGCTGCTCGCACGCTGGGAGCCCGACGACTCGTCCATTACCAACGCGGTCGACCAAGCGGTGCTGACCATGCTCGCCCGATACGGCGCGCCGGGGACCCCCGGTGCCTGAGACACCATGCGCCCCACCCAGGGCCGATGCGTTCTCAGGAAGTGGTCTTGAGGAGTGTGATGGCGTGCTCGGGGCGTGACCGGTAGTGATCGGTCCGGCGGCGATGTTGTGCCGGCCTGCCTGACGCTTCAGGCCGATGGCGAGGTTGCGAAGGGTGGCCATGAGGCGGAGTGCGGTACCGGCGCGGATCCGGGAGGCGTCTTCGCCGTAGGTGACGTCTCGCACGTGATGCAGGGCTTCCACCGACCAGTGGTCCTGGACGAGTTCGGCCAGGCGGGCGGGGTCTGCTTGCTCGGGGGTGAGGCTCCTTGAGCTGACGGATCTCGCGCCGTGCATGGCCGGTTGTGGTGGTGCGGCCCGCAAACGGGATCTCGCTCCAGGGCAGGCGTTTGATCTGTTTGCAGAGCTTTTTCTGGTTATCCTTGACGACCAGCAGATTGTGGCCGCCGACCGCCACAATATGGTGGGCGTGCTCGCGCTGGGCGATGACGGTCTGGCTGTCGTGGAGGGCCGCGGCCAGCAGGTGGACGGCGTGGCCGTCGGTGCGCGATCCGCGGGCTGTCTTGCCGTCGACAGCCAGCCCGGTGGTCGGGTCGCGTCCCGCGCGCTCCATCATCCGGATCAGGGCCGCGCCGAGCATTCCGTACAGGGTGCCGATCTCCAGGATCTCGTCGTTCGGCGGGTCGAGCAGCGGTACGGCGGAGAGCTTGCCGCAGATGTTCATGGTGCCGCCCGCGATCCGGCCGACTCGACGTACTGGTCAGCAACGCCGGAGTCGGCAGCGGGCCCGAGCGGCTCCACCGCCTACAGGCCGCAGCGGACGCCGCGCTCTGCACCGGCCGGAACACGCCACTGCAGCGAATCGCCCCTTGGCATGCACACATGCAGATCAAGGGGCGAGTTCGGCACGAGCCGGCCGGGTATCAGTCACGAGCCGAAGGGACCGTGAACGACGGGGGCTGCGTCGCCAACTTCTTTTTCGTGTACGCCTTCACGTAGGTGTCGAGGTACGGCGAGCGCTTGCCTTCGGTGGCCCGGTCGTCGGAGGGGTCGTCGACGGAGAGGCCGAGGCGCGCGTCCGTCACCTTGATGCGGTCGCCGGTCGGGGTGTCGATCCACGCGCCGTCCTGGACGGTGCCGATCTCGACGGCCAGGGAGTGGCCGGCCTTCAGACGCCAGTCGGTCGACTTGAGGTCCATGGCCACGTGGCCGGAGGCATCCACGATCGCCACCTGCTCGTCGAACATGACGGCGGAGCCGTCCGGTGCGACGTCGTACAGCTTGACCATGACGTTGCCACTGCCCTCGGTGTCCATCTCGATCCTGGGCGTCCTGGTGATGCGGATGTCGCGCTCGACCGGTTCGGACCACGTGAGGAAGCTCGCCGAGTCGCCGGGCTCGCCCTGGTCCACGTAGGACCCGTCGCGCAGCACCACGTCGGCGGACCGGTCCGAGACGGGCCAGGTGTCCTGGGAACGCCAGGCTCCGGTGCTGTCCTGGACGGCGAAGGCCGGGTAGTCGGTCGTGGGAGCGATCCCCTTGAGGTGCTGGTCGTAGAAGGACATCACCTCCTTGAACCAGCCCGCCCGCCCCATCTGCAGACGCCCGTCCTCGGTGCGGTCGTTGCCTCGTACGTGGTCCCACTGGCCGAGCCAACCGCGCTCGGTGCCCTGGTGGCCCGCGAGGTACTCCTGCATCGCCTCTGGCTTGGTGTTCGACTCGATGAAGCCCTGGGTGAAGAACAGCGGGGTGTCGCTGCCCTTGGCCTGCTTCGCCAGATCGCGCTGTTGCCAGTACGGATCCTCGGAGTCGGCCTTGAGGTTGTTGTCCGTGTTGTACGCGGTGCACTCGGGGTGCTTCAGCTCGTACTGGTTGTTCCTCTTGTAGCGCTCCTGGTCGTCGGGCAGCGGCGGCAACTGCGCTATCTGGTTGTAGGTGTTGGGGGCGAGGACCCCGCCCAGTTTCGGCACCCTGTTGGAGCGGGTCAGGCGGTACATGTCCCAGACGGGTTCCTGGGCGACGACGGCCTTGAGCGCGTCCTGGTCCAGGTTGTTGCCGACCAGGGCGGTCGTCGCGTCGTACGACTTGCCGTACATGCCGACCTTGCCGGTGGACCACGGCTGTTTCGCCGCCCAGTCGATCGCCGCCTTGACGTCGGCCTGTTCACCCTTGCCCATGAAGTCGAGGCAGCCGCTGGACCCGCCGAAGCCGCGCAGGTCCACCTGCACCAGGGCGTAGCCCCGCTCGAACAGGTCGCCGCCCTCGGCGAGGTCCTTGAAGCGTGCGGACGGGCCGGTCTTCTTCCACTTCTCGTCCGTGAGCTCTCCGGAGTGCCCGAAGTAGGCGCCGACGGAGAGGATGACCGGCACTTTCTCGCCCTGGGGCAGCTCTTCCGGCAACAGGACGTCGGCGTGCAGCTCGGTGCCGGAGCCGTCCGAGGACGGGAAGTAGTGCTGTGTCCACGCCGCGCCCTTGGGGACACGGTCGTTGTCCCTGTGTGTCACGGGGTCCTCGGCGGTGGCCACCGTGGGGGCAGCGGACTGCGCCGCGCCGGCAGCGCCGACGGACCCACCGGCCAACGCCAGCGCGGCGACTGCCGCAGTGGCCGCGGCGGGCACGGGAATCTTCTTCATGGTCTCCTCCGGAAACGACGTGTGGCCGACCTTGAGTTCGGCGGGAACGAGAGGTTCTGCTGGTGCGGGCTCTGCTGGTGCGAGGTGGCACCGTGCCGTCGCGGCACGGTCATGCCGGGCCGTCGCCCGGCCCACCGACTCGCCGGCTCACTGGGTCGCCGGCTCTACGAGCCGCTTGGTCGTCCGGCGGAACGCCCAGAAGACGACCAGCAGAGCCAGTGCGAGCAGGGGCATGCCCATACCGACCTTGGCGAGAGCCAGCCAGCCCGTGGCATCGCTTTCGTAGAGCCACTGCTGCACGCCGAACCGTGCTGCGAACAGGACGGTCAGGGTGGCGGTGGCAACGTCGTGCGCCAGCAGGCTGGGGCGGTCGCCCCGCCACGCGTGCCTGTTGCCGTGCAGCGCGTTCCACAGCAGGCCGGTCACCGGCCTGCGGGCCAGCAACGTGACGAGCAGGAGCACCGCGCCCGCGCAGCTCGCCCAGATGCCGATCAGGAAGAAGCCACCCGCCGAGCCGGTCCACGCCGCGACGCCGCCGGCGGTCGCGACTCCGAAGACACCGCCGGCCGCCGCGGTGAACGGCTCCCCCTGCGCCATCCGCCACACGGTGATCAGCAGGGCCACCGCGAGTGCGCTGCCGATCGCGAGCGACAGCCCGAGAGCGGCATTCGCCCCGACGAACGCCGCGATCGGGATCGCCGAGTACACCATCCCCTTCGTACCGCCGAGTTGGTCGAGCAGCTTCTGATGCGCTGCACTCTGCGCGGCAGGCTCGGCCGGTGTCCTGTCGGCGGGGTGGTGCCCGGCCGTGTCGGTGCGGTGGTGCTCGGTCATGGCGTCTCCTCGGTCTTCGCGAACCCGTGCCGTCGATGCGATGGGAACCACGAAAAACCGTGCCGTCACGGCACAGTCAAGCCCTTCCGGAGGGGTGGGGTGGCGCTTGACCGTGCCGCGACGGCATGGTTTCGAATGGAGTGAGTCGAGGCCGCGCGCTGACGCGCGAGGAGCCGAACGGAGTGCGAAGCCATGGCATGGAGCACGCGTGAGATCGCCGAGCTCGCGGGCACCAGCCTGCGGGCGGTACGGCACTACCACGAGATCGGTCTGCTCGACGAGCCGGAACGCCGGGCCAATGGCTACAAGCAGTACGGCGTGGCCCACCTCGTGCGGCTGCTGCGCATCAAGCGCCTTGTCGACCTGGGGTTCCCCCTGTCCCAGATCGCCGAGATGGGTGAGTCCGATGATCATCCGGAAGAGGCGTTGCGCACGCTCGACGCCGAACTGGCGGCCACCATCGAACGGTTGCAGCGGGCCAGGATGGAACTCGGGTTCATCCTGAAGAAGTCGGTTCCGACCGACCTGCCTCCGGAGTTCGCCGCGGCCGCGGTCGACACCCCGATGTCCGACGCGGATCGCTCGTTCGTCACCGTGATGAGCAGGGTGCTCGGCCCGAAGGGCACGGCGGCCTATGCGGACCTGATGAGGAACCCCGTAATGGATGCCGCCGGTGAGAGGTTCGAGCGGCTGCCCGCCGACGCCGACGAGCAGACCCGCGCCGACGTCGCCGAAGGGCTGGTCGCCTTCGTGCACTCGCTGTACCGGCAGCACCCGGGTCTGAGCACCCTGTCCGCCGACGCCCCGCGCGGCGAGAAGTTCGCGAAGAAGACCGTCGGCCAGGCCGTCCAGGACATCTACAACGACGCCCAGGTGGACGTCCTGCGCCGGTTGGGCGTTCTGCTCGCCGAAGCGCGGCGGGGCACCGAACAGCCTGGCAGCACCGGGATCTGAGCGTACTTACGTCGGCGGCTGCCGACTGTGACGCAGCGACCGGGCGAGAGTTTCAGCGACATCAGCGCGACTGCGCGACTGCGCGACCGTGAAACTCGGCCAGCCCGAGTGAAATGGGACCGATTCCGGGATCGTCACAAGCAAAGACGGGCGAAGAATCAGCCAATCCAGATCGCTACGGCCTCCCCGCACAGGCAGGCCCTCGACCCCGTCGGATACACAGTCGCCCACACAGTGCCGGAGCTCCTTGGAACTGCCGCCCTCGCGATGGAGGCGCGCCCGATAGCCCGCGGCCCTGCAGTCGATCTAAGCCGAAGGCCGATTGCGGGACAGCCCTTAAAGGGTGTTGCACAAGGCTCTGAGCTGGGCATCTCTTCTGTATGGCCGGGGTCTTACGCGCTGAGCGGGTGTGGGTGGAGACGTTCACGGGGC